>DATCKF010000086.1:0-4515 GCA_036562395.1 Bacilli bacterium | reverse complement strand
AAGATCCTGAATTACGTAGGACTCCTTCGGATATTCCATATGTTCAATTTACACTCGCTGTTAATCGTCGCTTTGCAAATAAAAATGGCGAAAGACAAGCTGATTTTATTAATTGTATAGCTTGGCGTCAAACTGCTGAACTCTTAGCAAGATATATTACTAAGGGTAATCAAATTGGTGTTGAAGGGCAAATTCAAACCCGAACATATGATGATCAAAATGGTGTTCGTCATTATGTTATGGAAGTTTTATGTGAGACAGTTACATTCTTAGAGTCGAAAAGACAAAATGATGATTATGAACCTATCCCACCAACATATCGCCAAGATAACTATAACAATTATGGTTATAATGATAATTATAATGATAATAAAAAGCATGAAAATCCATTTGATGATATAGAATCAGATATCTCAAATGATGATTTACCATTTTAAGGAGGTATATAATGGCAGGTTATCGTCGTCGCAAAAAAACTTGTTATTTTACAGAGCATAAAATTGAAAATATAGATTTTACAGATTACGAACTATTAAGAAGATTTGTATCTGACCGCGGGAAAATCTTACCACGTCGTGTTACTGGTACAAAAGCTAAATATCAACGTAAATTAGCAATCGCAATTAAACGTGCTCGCCATATGGCATTATTGCCATTTGTAAAAGAATAGGCTTAAAACCATAACAAAAAAGTTATGGTTTTTTTAATGGTTGATAAAAATATTTTATTTTTACAATATTTGTGTTATAATATTTGTAATAAGGTGATCGATATGAAAGATTCAAGACAAAAACAATATGGAATATTTTTCACTTTCTTTTTATCTATTTCGATTATCGTCATTAATTTCCTCTTTTACAAACTTCCAGATGTCATTCTTTATATCGGTTTTGTATTATTTGGATTAGGTGCCAGCTTGGAAGTTAGTTTTTTATATTTTTATAATCAGCGAAATCGAATGACGTTTTTAGAAAATCGGATGAAGTTATGGAATAATATTTCTTACCGTGTCAAAAAAGCAGGTGAAATTGCCTTCAATGAAATGGCATTAGGAATTGTTGTTTTTAATCCGAATTTACAAATTGAATGGGCTAATAGTTATGCGAAAGAAATTTTCTTAAGTCCATTAGTTGAACGTAATTTTCGAAATATCGATTTAGACCTTACAAATAACATTTTGCAAAATAAAAAAGAATTTGTGATTCAATTATATGGAAAAACATATGAATGTCGTTTAATTTCTGCTGATAATATTTTATATCTTACAGATATCACAGAGAAAATGACATTACTTAGTAAATATCACCGACGTACTTTAGCATTAGGGGTCGTCAACTTAGATAACTTTGAAAATGCTTTGGGAGCACTGGATGCAAAAGATCGTTCCGTTCAAGTCAGCAATTTGATTGGCATTTTAACTGAATGGGCCGATAAGTTTAATATTGCGATTAAAGGTTATAGCGATGAAAGATATTTATTAGTATTAGATCAAGAACATTTGGATTTATTGATAGCATCAAATTTTTCAATTCTTGATAGTGTCCGTGAATATTGTAATCAAGCTAATTTGCGTGTTACTGCCAGTATTGGTATTGCATGTCGAGATATTGATACGATTGCATTAATGGATGATGCTTATGATCAACTTGAGCTGGCCTTAAATCGTGGTGGCAATCAAGCGGTTGTGAAAAGGGAAGAAGAGATTCTTTATTTTGGGGCGAAAGCTGAATCAATTGAAGAACGAACTCCTGTCAGTATCCGTTTTAAAACGGAAGAGTTATGTGAATTAATTAAAAAAGCAAGCAACATTTTCATTCTTGGTCATAAGTATATGGATGCGGATGCTTTTGGTGCAGCTATGGCTTTACGAGTGATTGCAAAATCACTTGATCGGGAAGCAAAAATCATTTTTGATGAAAATTTGATTGATGAAACCGTCAATAATATTTTGCAATCAATAAAAAAAGAACATCTTGTCTTCTTAAATGCATTTATTGAACCTAAACAAGCATTAAATGAAATGACAGATGAATCGTTGCTTATCATAATTGATTGTCAATATCAAAATTTATTGATGGATGAAAAAATATATAAACATGCAAAGCAAGTAGCGATTATTGATCATCATCGTCAAAATACGATGGCAATTGGTGATGCGCAATATTCATACATTCATTCTAGTGCTTCATCATCGGTTGAGATGGTTGTTGAAATGTTTGATTTTTTAAATAACCTCAATATTTCTGAGGTAGAAGCAACATGGATGTTACTGGGAATACGCGTTGATACGAATAATTTCATTTATCGAACAACAAGCAGAACTTTTAATGTCGTTGCAAAATTGCAAACACTTGGTGCTGATATGACCAAGATTCGTAAATACTTACGTGAAGATTTTAATGATTATGTGAAAAAGACCTCCATTTTAAACAACATGGAAATCCTTGATGGTGAATATGGAGTCGCTTTATGTGATGATGAAATTTATGAGCGTGCGTTTCTTGCGAAAGTGGCTGATAATATGATTGGTGTCAAAGGCATTAAAATAGCCTTTTGTATCGGTAAGATCAGCGAAGATACTGTTGGCATTAGTGCTCGTAGTTTAGATGAAGCAAACGTTCAAGTGATTATGGAACGTTTAGGTGGTGGAGGGCATTTTAATAATGCTGCAACCCAAATTAAAGATATTACGATCGAAGATGCGAAAGCATTACTTGAAAAAACGTTAAAACTAGTTAAAGGAGAAGAACGAAACATCATGAAAATAATTCTTACAAAAGATGTGAAAGGCAAAGGAAAATCAGGAGACATTATTGAAGTACCAAATGGATTTGCCAATCATTTATTAAGAAATAAACAAGCAATTGTTGCTACTCCTGATAATATCAAGCAATTAGAATATGAACAAAATCTTGAAAAAGAAAAAGAAGCTCAATATATCAAAGAGATGGAAGCATTAAAACAAATCGTTGATGCAGCATCATTAAGAATTGAAGTTAAAGTTGGGCAAAATGGCAAATTGTTTGGTAGCGTCAGCACGAAGCAAATTGTTGAGGAATTTAAAAAGCAATATAATATCGATTTAGATAAACGTAAGATTATACTTGATAATGATATTAATGCTTTAGGAACATATAGAATTCCGATTCAATTATATAAAAAGATAATGGCAACTATTACATTATATGTTGTTGAGAAAGAGTGAGTATGAATAAAGAGAGAAGAATCCCATATAATTTAGAAGCAGAAAAATATATACTTGGTTGTTTATTTATTGAACCGCAAATCATTGGTGAAGTTTTATCACGAATTTCTCCAAACGATTTCTACCTCAAGGAACATCAAAATATCATGCAAGCAATCGTAAATTTGTATGAAAATAATGAACTAATTGACCAAGTAAAAGTTGCTAATGAATTACAACGGATGAACTTATTAGAAGCATCAGGGGGAATTGATTATTTATTTGAGATTATCGAAAGTATTCCTTCGGTAGCAAATATTGATGCTTATCTTGAAGTAATTGAAGAAAAATCACTTTTACGCGAACTTTTGCATGTAACTGATAAAATTCGTGATAAAGTTTTAGAAGGTGATTTGTCGTTTGCTGATATCGGAGCAAAAGCGGAAGAAGAAATGTTACGTGTCATTAATATGCGTAGAACAGAGGATGTAAAAAAGATTCACCGCTTTACAAATCATGTCCTTGATATCATTGAAAGTAATAAAGAAAATGAAGGAAAATTATCAGGTCTTGATACTGGATTTGAAGAATTAAATAAATTAACTTTTGGATTTCAAAAAGGCGAGTTAATTGTTCTTGCTGCTCGTCCTGGTATCGGTAAATCAGCCTTTGCTTTAAATGTTGCAAGTAATGCTTGCAAAAAAGATAAGAGTGTTGCTTTTTTCTCGCTTGAAATGGGCGTCGACCAACTAACAATGCGTCTTTTTAGTAGCTTTTCGGGATTATCAATTTCTAAAATCAGAAGTGGAAAATTAAATGATAAAGAAATGTCGCAATTGCTTGTCGCAAAAGCAACAATCGATAAATTTAATTTATATCTTGATGAAACTAGTAATACTAATTTAAATGATATCAAAGCAAAATGTTTAAAATTGAAACGTGAAGGATTACTTGATTTAATTATTGTCGATTATTTACAATTAATTAATGTTCCAAACTTCAAAGGAAATCGTGTTGAAGAAGTAGGAAAAGTATCCCGAGGTTTAAAGATGATGGCACGTGAATTAGATGTTCCGGTCTTAGCGTTATCACAACTTTCCCGTGGTGTTGAAGCTAGTGAAGATAAACGTCCTCGTCTTGCGCATTTACGTGAATCAGGAAGTATTGAGCAAGATGCGGATATTGTTATGTTCTTGCATCGTGAACAACCAGGAAAAGAAATTGATGAGACGAAACAAGTGCGTAATCATAAGACGGAATTAATTATTGCGAAAAACCGTCAAGGAGCAACTGATAGTATCTTTTTACTATTCAAAGGTGCTCAAAGTATG
>DATCKF010000075.1:0-6895 GCA_036562395.1 Bacilli bacterium | reverse complement strand
AATCTTATTATCAGAAATTGAAAGTAAAATGCAAAATGCCCTTCCTTAAAAACAATGGGCAATGAATCGATGCTTATGTGAAATTGGAATAGCATATGATGAATATACAAGCAGTTGTATTGCGATTGGAGAAGCATTAGGAGTATATAGAGATTTGAAGGTTGCGAAAGGATGTACTTCTAGTTATGCTCCGATCTGGATTACTGTAATAAGAAATAAATTATCGAAATAATGGAGGAGAAGAAAAATGTATTCGAAGAATATTTGGAAAAATTGCAATGAAGAAAAAATGAAAAATATTATGGAGTTTTGTGAAGGTTATAAAGATTTTTTATCTAAAGGAAAAACCGAAAGATTATGTGTTGATGAAAGCATTAAATTAGCTGAAGCAAATGGATTTAAGAAAATCGAAAATATCCAAAATATTAAACCTAGTGATAAGGTTTATGCTTTAAACAAAGGCAAGAATATTGTGTTATTTAGAATCGGAAAAAAACCATTAACTGAAGGGCTGCGAATCTTGGGTGCTCATATTGATTCACCACGACTAGATATTAAACAAAATCCTTTATATGAAAAAAATGAATTTGCCTTATTAGATACACATTATTATGGAGGAATTAAAAAATATCAATGGGTGACGATTCCCCTAGCTATTCATGGTGTTATCGTTCGTAAAGATGGAACGGTTATTAATGTACAGATAGGTGAAGATGAAAATGATCCTATCGTTGGTATTTCTGATTTATTAATTCATTTATCAGGTGATCAATTGCAAAAGAGTGCTGCAAAAGTAATTGAAGGTGAAGACTTAGATGTTACTTTTGGAAACATGCCATTAAAAGATACAGAAAAGGATGCTGTCAAAGCTAATATTTTAAAATTACTCAAAGAAAAATATCAAGTTGAAGAAGAAGATTTTCTATCATCAGAATTAGAAGTGGTACCTGCAGGTAAAGCTCGTGATTATGGTTTTGATCGCAGTATGATAGCTGGTTATGGTCATGATGATCGTGTCTGTGCATATACATCATTAAAAGCAATTTTAGATATTGAAAATTCTGAATTTACGACTTGTTGCATACTTGTTGATAAAGAAGAAATTGGAAGTGTTGGTGCAACTGGTGCTCATTCATTATTCTTTGAAAATACAATTGCCCAGCTGTTACATTTATCAGGCGAATCAAATTATCTTGCCTTGAAAAATACTCTTGCGAATTCAAAAATGTTATCTAGTGATGTCAGTGCTGGATTTGATCCTTTATTTCCATCAGTAAATGATGATAAAAATGCTGCTTATTTTGGAAGAGGTATCGTATTTAATAAATATACAGGTTCACGTGGTAAGAGTGGAAGTAATGATGCCAATCCTGAATATATCGCTTGGGTCCGTAACATTTTAGATAGTGAAAACATTCATTTCCAAACAAGTGAACTTGGTCGTGTTGATCAAGGTGGAGGAGGTACAATTGCCTATATCCTTGGAAACTATAACATGAATGTTTTAGATGCTGGTGTAGCTGTTCTGAATATGCATGCCCCAATGGAAATTGTCTCAAAAGCAGATGTTTATGAAGCATATTTAGCATATAAAGTGTTCTTAACTAAATAATTAATGAGGAGTTAAGCATGCAATTTATATATGTCTTAAAATTAAGACCAAGGTTATTAATTGAAGAGAACTGGACGGATACAGATGAGGAAATCGTCAGTCGTCATTTTCAAAAATTACAATCACTCTTAAATGAAGGTAAATTAATCCTTGCTGGAAAAACTGATGGCTTAGATGAAAAGACATTTGGAATTGTCATTTTCGAAGCTGAATCTAAGGAAGAAGCAATAAAAATAATGGAAAATGATCCTGCAGTTAAAGAAGGAATCATGACAGCTGAACTTTTCCCTTATCATGTTGCATTATTAAGGGGATTTAAGTAATGGCAACGGTTGAAGAAATAATCAACAGTTTACCTGCTGAACGCAAAGAAATAATATCAAAACTTCGAGAAATTATTCGTGCAAATCTTCCTTTAGGATTTGAAGAATCAATTTCATATGGATTTATTAGTTACGTCGTTCCGAAAACGATTTATCCTCAAGGTTATCATGCAAATCCTCAAGAACCTTTAGCATTTATAAGTATTGCATCGCAAAAAAATTATCTTGCTTTTTACCATATGGGAATATCATTATTTCCTGAAGTTTTAAGTTGGTTTCAAAGTGAATATCAAAAACGTGTTCCAACAAAACTTGATATGGGTGTTAGTTGTATTCGATTAAAAAAGTATATTCCTTATGATTTGTTAGGTGAATTATGTACAAAGATTGGTGTAAAGGAGTATATTGAAAAATATGAAGCGGTTCTTAAAAAATAATTAAAACGTTTCTATAGATCAATTAGGGGGTTATGATGGGAAAATTATTATTTCAAGGTCATGGTAGTTTTCGGATTATCACAGATGAATGTGTTGTTATTTATGTTGACCCTTATGCTGGAAGTGGATATGATGTCCCTGCTGATATCATTTTAGTAACGCATCAACATCATGATCATAACCAAATAAGTAAGGTTATAAGAAAGGAAAATTGTCAAGTTATCCAAAATTTTGATGCTTTACAAGATGGTAAATATCAAATCTTTACTATCGGTGATATCAAAATTGAAGCGGTTCCTGCATATAATAAAAATCATCGTCAAAGTGAATGTGTTGGATATATCTTAACTTTTGATGGAATTAAATTATATGCAGCTGGTGACACTTCAACAACCTCCTCGATGAATACTTTTTCAAAGCTCCATCTTGATTATGCTTTATTACCGATTGATGGGATATATAATATGGATCCACTTGAAGCTACAAAATGTGCAGATTTAATAAATGCTAGACATTCAATTCCGATTCATATGAAACCTGGTTTATTATTTGATATGGATTGTGCTTTAAAGTTTAAAGCTAAAACACGATTAATTGTAAAAGCAGGCGAAGAAATAAATTTAGAGGGAGAAAATCATGAAAATTATTGAAAAATTTATGACTCGAAATGATTGCTATCAAGCAAATCGAAAAATTGTCCCCCAAGGAATCATCGTCCATTCAACAGCTACACCAGGAGTGATGGCACATGAATGGTTTGAGAGATGGAATAAATCATATCAAGCTGGAGAAACAAATCGACAAGTATGTGTTCATGCATTTGTTGATGATCAAGGGGTATATCAATACTTACCATGGGACCATCGTGGTTGGCATGCAGGAGGAAGTGCAAATAATACCCATATCGGTTTTGAGATTTGTGAACCAGCAGGTTTTACATATGATGAATTAGGTGCAAATATGGTTGGATATAATCCTCAAGAACATGAAGAATATTTTCGTAAAGTATTTGCCAATGCTGTAGAACTATGTGTGTATTTATGCAAGAAATTTAACTTGACGGAAAAAGATATTATTACTCATTGTGAAGGATATAAATTGGGTATTGCTAGTAATCATGCTGATGTGATGCATTGGTTCCCTAAACATAATGAAAATATGGATACTTTTCGTGAAGCAGTAAGAAAGGCATTAAATAAGTAGAAGCATGTCAACTCGACGCTTTTTTTACCTTTTTTCTATTATTTTTATATACTTATTATTTGGTGTATTAGTACTAATTATCTTAACATGGGCATGCGATAGCATAAAACCTTCATGGTTATCAAGTACCATTTTTTATGTCACTATTTTTACATACTATGGTATAGGTACTTTTTTAATATTTAAATTGAATAATAAGATTCAAATTAAAGTTGAAAAGATTGCACTAAAAAGATATCTAAAACGTCTATATAAAGAAAATCATCAATTGTTAATTTCAATCATTTCTGATTTACAAGATGATACTTTTCGTAATTTCATCCGCACGGATTTATTTGAGACAATTATCGATACTGATATGACGAGAGTAATACCTAATGAATTTGGATATGTTGTTTTTCAATATGTTGCGAAATTGATAAATGAAGGATATTTATATATTACGTTTGATAAGTATTATTTAAGTATCGAATATGATTTAATGTGGGATGGTGAACCGATAGAACTGATTTATAAAAATTATCAAAATCTTGATAGTTTGTATGAAGATATTTTAATTAAAATACATGAATTATTTAAATTAATTGGAGTTATCGATGAATGAAGTAATTAACAATATTATCACAAGAAGAAGTATCAGATCTTTTCAAGACAAGCAAATCCCTCTTGAAGATTTGCGGTTGATTTTACTGGCTGGTAGTTATGCCCCAACAGGAATGGGAATGCAAAGCTGGAAGTTTACAGCAATCCAAAATCAAGAATTACTTGCGAAAATAAATCAAGTGATGCGTAATACTTTACTTTCAATCCCTGAGGATGATCAAAATTATACATATTTTTATCCTCACATTAAGAAAGCTTTAAATGTAGATGTTAACTTTTTATTTCATGCTCCAACTTATGTTATTGTTTCAAATTTAAGTGATAATAAAAATGCGATGGCTGATTCCGCCCTCGCAATAGGTAATATGATGCTTGCTGCTCATTCATTGGGGATTGGTTCATGTTGGTTAAATCAATTACCAAGACTTACGCATTTTCAAGAAATTAGAAATTTATTAACAGAATTAGAAATACCTGAAAATCATCTTGTGTATGGTTCGGTTGTATTTGGATATCCTCAGGAATTCCCAGATCCCCGTCCTCGTAAAGATGTAATAAAAATTTATCAATAAAAGAGGGCTGACCTCTTTTTAATTACGTGGAGATATTTATGGACGAAAAGAGAGAAGTACGAAATTTTAAACTATCAACATTATTTTATATGGTTAAGTGTATATTAAGAGCATCTCCGATTCTTTTCCCTCTTTTAATATTCTTAACCATCCTTTCGATAGGTTTATCTTTATTTGCTTTGTTTATTTTAAGAGATGCAACAAATGGGATTGTTGGATTATTGAATCAAGAAAGTACTTTAAATCAAGTCTTAATTCTTGTGTTCTTATATTTATTATTTGAAATAGTATTTAATCAATTAATATCTTTCTTAATTGATTATACGGAAAGACATTATTATAAGCAAGCTGATCGTTATTTTCGAATTGTTTTGCTTTATAAACTTGGTAAACTTCCACAAATCAACATGTATGATAGCGAAGTATATAATAAATATGAATTTACTTATCAATACTTATACATGTTTCAACAGCTCCCTTGGCATTTAATCTCGTTTGTAATTCGCTTTTCATTTTCAAAATTATTATATTTGGGAATAATTTTTGCTTTTAATTGGGTTATTGGTTTATATTGTTTATTATTATTTATTATCAATATTGCAACAAGTCTTCTTATAACTAATAAACAAGCAAAAGTCGATAAAGAAAATATTTTACCGACAAGACAAAAAGATTATTACAGCACCCTCTTATCAACAAAACCTCATATTAAAGAAACGAGAATCAATCGCTTAGAAAATTATTTTTTTAATAAATTTACTAATCTATATATATTAGTTCGCGATCGCTTATTTAAAATCAATCAAACTGATACTATTGTTAATCAACTTATCAGTATAAGCAATTTCATCTTTAATAATGGGTTAATAGTGTTATTAATTTATATGGTATATCGTGGAAAGATTGATCTTGGTGATATGACATTAATTCAATCAGCTGGCATGTCATTGATTTATGCCGCTATGCAATTTCAACGTCCGACAAAAATGATCGTGCAGTTTGTGAAATATGCACCAACGATGATTGAAATGCTCTTCCCATTAAACAAAGCAGAACGTCAAGAAATGAAAGAAAAAGAATATCCTAAATTTTCACTAAATCTTGGAGATTTTTCGTCAATCAAATTAGAAAATGTTAGTTTTCATTATCCAGCGAAAGAAGAGGAAGCAGTTTCAAATATCAATTTAGAAATAAAGCAAGGAGAAATCATTTCCATTCTTGGATATAATGGTAGTGGTAAGACAACATTATGTAAGTTAATTGCTGGTATATTAAGTCCAACATCAGGAAAAGTTTTATTTAATGATCAAGATATTGAAACATTAAACAAAAATGAATATTATAAATATTTTGGAATTGGTTTTCAAGACTTTGCAAAGTATAGTTTACGATTACGTGATAATATTGGCTTCGGAAGAATTGAAGACCTTGAAAATGATGAAAAGATTTATGAAGCAATTAAAAAAACTAATTTACAAAATATTATTGATAAGTTACCACATGGAATTGAAACTGTCCTCGGTAAAGAATACGATAAAGATGGACAAGACTTAAGTGGTGGACAATGGCAAAGAATTATTCTTGCTCGTGCTTATATGGGATCTCCTGAAATCTTAATTCTTGATGAACCAACAGCATCTATTGATCCATTTGAAGAAGAAAGAATGCTTGAAGAATTTAAAATAGCTTTAGAAAATAAAACTGCGATTCTTATTTCTCATCGCATTTCCTTTGCAAGATTAGCAGATCGGATTGTGATGATGAAAGATGGAAAGATTATTGAAGTTGGAACTCATCAAGAATTAGTTGCTAGAAAAGGCTATTATTATGATCTTTTTTCATCACAACAAGCTTTATATCAAAGTGAGGTCAAAAATGAAAATTAAGAGAATTGGTATGATAAAGATATTAGGGAAGGTATTGCATCAAGCTTTTAAAGAAGGGAAAATTCCTTTTCTTATCCTCTTTATCCTGAACTTAATAAATAGTTTATCGATGTATTTTGGATTAATCGTTCCTGAACTAGCAACAAACATTTCTTATACTTTTATTAAAAATAAGGATGCTGATTTTCTAACCACGATCATGCCTTTTATTAAAGTGTTAATTATCTTATTAATGCTAAATATTTCATCATTTATTTAT
>DATCKF010000067.1:0-8209 GCA_036562395.1 Bacilli bacterium | reverse complement strand
TTTTAAAAGAATTGCAAGACTTATTTTATTAAATATAAATAGTCATATACTAGATATGAATATATTTAATAGTTTTTCAAATTTAGCTATATTATTCAACATTTTTTCATAATTTGCTTAATTTTTATTAAAACTAACCTTAAATTGGGCTTAATTTACAAATATATTCTCTTGCGTTTTTTAATAGTTTACGATATAATCTTTACATATAAAGGATGGTACTATGAAGTTATTTCTTCAAATTTTATTTCTCGTAATTGCATACTTAATAGGATCTATTCCTTGGGGCTTTCTAATGGGAAAAATGAAAGGTATAGATATTCGTCAACATGGCAGCAAAAATATTGGCGCAACAAATACTGGCCGCATTCTCGGACGACGTTATGCAATATATGCATATATTCTTGATACGATTAAAGGAGCATTATTTGTTGTCTTATTTAATTATAATATCATAAATAGAGATTACTGTTTATTATCACCTATGCTTTATGGATTAGTATCTGCACTTGGTCATACATTCCCAATATATTTGGGTTTCAAAGGAGGAAAAGCAGTAGCTACTGGTGGAGGAATTATTTTAGGTTATTCTCCAATCCTATTTATTATCTTAGTTGCTGTCTTTTTTATTGTGACCTACATTACTAAATATGTATCAGCAGGTTCATTGGTTGCTGCAACTTGCGCAATTATTTCCTCAATAATCATTACAGCTGTAAATAATGGATTTACAGATTTAAATGTAAAATATAACATTTACTTTCCAATTGGGGTTATAATTATTGGTATTATAATCTTTATCCGTCATAAATCAAATATCAGTCGGATAATTCATCGCCAAGAAGCGAAAGTAAAATGGCGAAAATAAATAAACAAAATGCTCTATAATAATAAAAGCTAAGAATAATCTCTCTTAGCTTTTTTGATTTAATATTGATAATGCTTTATCAGGATAATCGGTAATCAATCCATCAACTTTCTTTTTTAATAAAAAGTCAGCGATTAATTTTTCATCATTAACTGTCCAGACAATAACTGGTTTTCTTAAAATATGCATTCTTTTAGTATATCCAAATTTCATTAATAAGTAATGCGGAGAAACAAAATCCGGTCTCGTCCTTATAATTCGAAATAGAGGAAATAATTCAAATAGACGTGATAAGAATCCAAACCTTGGTTTTCCAACTCCCAATAATAATCCAGTTTTGATATTAGAATCGATTTTTTTCACTTTTCGTAATTGACGATCAACAAATGAACGGATAAAAAATTGATCATACCGTAAATATTTTTTAATAATATTAATTATATCTTCTTCATAACCTTCTTCTTTTAATTCGATATCCATAAAAACTTTATTTTGAAATGTTTCTAAAACATCGATAAGTTTCGGGATGATAAAACCTTTTGCATTTACGTAATAGTTTGCTTCCGCATACGTTAAAGTATTAAATTTGATACCATCGATATTATCATCATGTGTAATTATCAATACATTATCTTTACTGCGACGGACATCAAATTCAATCCCATCGACACCTAACTCGATAGCTTTTTGAAAGGCAAGAATTGTATTCTCATGATGATATCCTGATGCTCCACGATGAGCTGTAATCATTTGTTTTTTAAAAATCATTATTACCCCCTGAATAAAAAAAGTCAAATGAGACGTCATTTGACAAATACACTACTTAGCTTGTTTCATTGATGCCATGATTTGACGTACTTGCTTTTCAGAAGGTGTACGACCCATTTGTTGCATCATTGCTCTAATCATTTTTTCAGTGATTGGTGGATGCTTTTCTAAATACTTTTGAATGAAATGGCGTGCAATAAAAAACCCAACAACTCCACCAACAAGAATGCATCCAATGATAATAAAGATAAATCCTACGATGCCTATATTAACTAGAAACATAATTCACACTCCTTTAATACATTATTATTTTATAATATTTTTTCTGAAAATGCAAGGATTATTGTATACTTTACATCATAATAATTTCATATTATCACAATTTCTCAATATAATATATTGTCAACTATTTCCATATTAATCTTCATTTTAGTCTTTACCTTTTCGACAAACTATGATAAAATTAGAGTGATGTGTAAAAGGAGGCGACTAGTATGCCAAGAAAAATTACAGATGCATGTATAGCATGCGGAACATGTGCGTCTGAATGCCCAGTAGAATGCATTTCTGAAGGTGAAATTTATCAAATTAATCCTGATGAATGTATTGATTGTGGTGCATGTCAAGAAGTTTGCCCAGTAGAGGCGATTGTAGAGGAATAAAGAGTGGTTTTAACCACTTTTTATTTTTTCCCTTTTTCTACAAAAATCTCAATGGATCGGTATTTATTTTCGAAATATAAGCCTCTATTTTCCCCTCAAATCGTTTTTTAATGTTTTCACGTATAGATTTGAGGACATACTTTTCAACGCCATGATTAACTTCTATTAAGCAAAGATTGTTATAAGCAGCATTTTGCGCATGATGAAGTTTGATCTCTCCAGTAACAAAGCAATCACAACCAGAAGTAATTGCTTCTTCAATTTCGCTACTACCACTGCCACCAATAATTCCTACTTTTTTGATTTTTTTTGATAAATTTCCAACAACTCGAACACCATTTAGTTCTAACTTTGTTTTTACAACCCGAACAAATTCTTCGAATGTCATTTCTTCAATTTCACCAATTCTCATAAAAGCATCTTTTTCATTTTTCCCAACAATCTTGTTTAATCCGATTAAATTAGCAAGGACATCATTAACACCACCATTGGCAACATCTAAATTCGTATGCATTGTATATAAAGAAATTTGATGTTTAAACATTAATGATAATACTTTTCCGATTTTACTATTAAATAATATTTTGGTAATCGGATCAAAAATAAAAGGATGATGGGTAATTATTAAATTAGCTTCTTTGGAAATAGCTTCATTGACAACATCAATTGTTAAGTCTAATGCCAGTAAAATATTTTTCACTTCAATATTTTCATCACCAATTGTTAACCCTATCTTACCAATATCAAAATCACTAGCAAGTTCAATAGGATATAGTTCATTTAAATATTTTATGACATCATTTATTTTCATTAGGTACCTCCAATTGTAATACATCTTTGATAAACTTAGCTTTTGCTTGTGCTTCTGCACTTTGAATACTACTTAATTTTTGATATTCTTTCGTCCACTTTTTCATAAAAAGTGGGCTTTTTTCTTTTAATAAGCATGGGCCAAACATTAAATCCGCCTTTGTATAATTACTAGACCCCTTCTCTAAAACGATTATCTCATAGAAGATGGACTCTTCATCGATAATCTTCTCAGAAACGATTTGAAAATGATTGTTTAAAGCAAATTGGCGGATTTTATCAAGATCACGATTTGCTTGAATGATAATTCTTTTTACATTTTCTAACCTTTCGAGGTTTTCACTTAAGATCTTAATTATTAACATTCCTCCCATCCCGGCAATGATTACTACCTCATTTTCTGGTTCTAAATCTTGAAGACCATTACTTAAAGTAAAAGTAACTTGACTTTGATATTTTTGAAGGTTTTTCATCGCATTTTGGAGTGGACCTTGTTTATTATCTATTGCTTGGGCATGAATAATGTGATATTTTTCAAATGCTTCAAGAATTAAATATCCATGATCACAACCTACATCAGCAATATTTCTATAAGGAGGAATAAATTCAGCAATCGTTTTAATCCTGATACTCATATTTTCACCTTTTTTTATTTTATCATAATTTTATGTTATTATCAATCATATCAACAATAAAAAAAGGACAAAAAGTCCTTCAGAATTAGAAAAACGTAATTAAAATTTATTCTAACTATTAATGTAAAGACCTCGATAACCTTCAAATTCAATCGGAAGGATTTGGTCACCATTATAACCAAAAATACCAAACCTATTATTCAATTTTACTACTATTCCATCATCATATATATATATTAAATCATAAATACGTTCAAGTATGATATTACCTTTATGATCAATAACACCATGTTCGAAATCTTTTCTTATTACAATTAAGCCATTATAATAATTGAGATAGTTAGCATCGACATTTGCAGTATATTCTTGAAACTCATTAACAATCTTTATATTATTATCTTTTTGATAAATAAAATGTATTAGGTTATCATGAACAAAATAGTCAATTAGAGAATTAGCAGTAACCTCATAAAGAGTTTCCATTTTGCTATTAATAATCTTACCAACTGCAATAGAATCAGAGTAGTCAATCACAACTATTAGTGATCCTAAAAGTTCAATTTCATTATGAAATGTATTTGGTATTAGAAAATCTTCAATTTGATTTCCATCTAAATCATATAAATAGTAATTACTATCTGTTTTACCAAGTATAAACTCGCTTGAAACACTACAATCATTTAGATTAGTTACAAGTACTTCACCTAAATTGTTTAGAACTGTTTTCTTATAATTATTACCGGTAATTACCAAGCCTTCTTTTGTAAAACGTCCAGGATAATCATAATCATAGTTAATAATTAGTTCATTATTTTTATTGATAAACCCGTACTTATTATCTTTTTTAACAGAAGCATATCCATAACTAAAATCATCTGCACTAATGTACTCTGGATTTATTACAAAATCACCTTTTTTATTTATATAACCATATTTACAATCTACCGCTACAGCTGCTAAGCCTTCAGAAAATTGTGCAAAACCTCTATCAAAAATTGGTTCAGTAATTTTTTTACCTTTTACATTCATTAATCCCATCTTATTATGTTCATAATACCATATCAATCCAGTTTCTTTATCAAAATATAAATAATCATAACCTTCTTTGATTACCTCTTTACCATTAGTGTCAATTATATAATATTGGTTATCTTTTACGACAATAGCTACACCATTATAAAATGAATCAGCTTTCTCATATTGACAATCAATTACCATTTTACCATCTTTGTTATAATAGCCCCAATACCAATCTTTTTGTAAAGCAATTCGGTTATGACTAAATAGTAATAAACTAGATTCACTATCTGATTTTTCACATCCCATTAATGTTATTATAACTATAAAGCTTAAAATCAATAAAAATATTTTTCTCATAAACATCTCCTTTATAATATTTATATAAAAAGCATCGATGTAAATATTTTTTGAATTAAGCGACAAATAATTGATTTTACATATTTTTCCTTTTATTACAACCTAATTATAAATGAAAATATTGTGATTGTCAAAGCAAAAATTGTAATTATTTCCATTAAATTATAAGTATAAATCAAAAATGAATACTTCTCTCTCTATATATATGAATTATAATGAATGTTTATATTTAATTAGATCGCTATGTATAAATTAAATATAAGCATATATATACTAATATATTCTATAAAATTGATTTAGTAACTACGAATCATATATAATATGAAAAGGCGGTACCTTGGTACCGCCTTCAATAAAGTTTAATTGAAAAAAATCAACAATTTATAATATCATATACTATCTAAAAAACACTTTATTTGTATTGCACTAAACGTTTTTGACGAGTTGGATGACGAAGTCTACGAATAGCTTTAGCTTCAATTTGGCGAATTCGTTCCCTTGTTACACCAAATTCTTTTCCAACTTCTTCAAGTGTATGTGGTTTACCATCAGTTAAACCAAATCGTAATCTTAACACTTGTTCTTCCCGAGGTGTTAATGTTTTTAAGACTGTATCAATTTCTTCTTTATATTTTTCATTAATTGTATAATCTAATGGATTTGGTAATTCAACATCATGAACAAAATCACCTAAAGTTGAATCATCTTCTTCACCAACAGGTGTTTCAAGTGATACAGGTTCTTGCGCAATCTTTTGGATTTGCTGAACCTTTTCAACAGATATCTTCAACTCTTCTGCTAATTCTTCAGGAGTAGGTTCACGACGTAATTCTTGAGTAAGACGTCTTTGGGTTCTTACAAGTTTATTAATTGTTTCTACCATATGAACAGGAATACGAATTGTCCGAGCTTGATCAGCAATTGCTCTAGTAATTGCTTGACGAATCCACCAAGTAGCGTATGTTGAGAACTTGAAGCCTTTAGTTGGATCAAATTTATTTACAGCTTTCATTAAGCCCATATTACCTTCTTGGATTAAATCTTGAAATTGCATTCCTCTTCCTAAATATCTTTTCGCAATCGATACAACTAAGCGTAAGTTTGATTCAATTAACACTTCACGAGCATGAGAGCCAACTTCAATTTTTTCTTCAAGATTAGCAATTTCTTCATTAGTTAATAATTGCTTGCCTTCTTCATGAAGTTTAATTTTTTCTTCTGCTAATAAAGCATCTTGAACTTTACGAGATAAATCTAATTCTTGAATGGTAGTTAATAAATCGATTTGTCCAATTTCTTTTAAATACATTTTAATTGGATCGTCTGATTGCGATGGTGTGACGATTGTTGAAACTAAATCATCGATATCTTTAGATTTAATATCATTTTCAATTTCACTTGAAAAACTACTAAAGTCAGTATCTTCTTCAATTATATTTTCAAATTCACCTTCATCATCATCGACATCTACATCTACATCGTCATCATCACATTCAACTACTTCTTCATCTACTACTTCTGTAGCTTCTAAATCTGCTAATTCATCATCTTTTACTAAATCAATATTTTCTTTTTCTAATTCACGTGTAATTTCATCAAATTCTTCACTGTCTTCATCTACAAGTGCAAGTAATTTGGTAATCGCTATATATCCTTTTTTTCGGCCTTCTTCAATTAATTCGATTAAAGACTGATTTTCGGAAATCATTTAAATCACTCCTTTTTATTCGACTTTACCGTTGTTATATTTTTTTTATTTTCGGCTAATATTTTTAAATCATCAGTAGTTTTATTAGGCTTGTCTTTTAATTTAATAATATTTTTTGCATATGGATAATCAGAAAAAGTCTTAAATAAGATTTCTACTTCCTTAATTTCTTTCGGATAATCTAAATTTAAGATTTCTTCAAAGACAGGCATTAACTTCTGATCTAATCGCGATTTAATCGTTTGCGGATCAATCGTTTGATTGAGTGTATAATAATGAAATATTTCGAGCATGATATCACGATTTTCATCATTAACATAAACATGATTAAAGCGATTTTCAATTTCAACACATTTTTCAGGATGTCTTATTGCATAATGAATTAACTCTTTTTGAATTCGATCGAATTTATGTAAACAAGGATCTTTCCTTTTTACTTTATCTTTAATTGGCGTAAACTTAATGATTTCAGGAGTACGTCGTTGATTTCTAAAATCAGCATTCAAACTTTCAATACTAACACCTAAATCATCTGCCATCCTTTGAAGATACATTTCCGTGATCACATTAGAATTAAATTGTGATAAAATTTTAAAAATTTGGGTTTTATAATTTTCAATACTGTTTATATCTTCAAGAACTAAATCTTTTTTTTCTTTTAAATATAAATATTCGATTGCACTTACTGATGATTGAGTGAGTAAAGTATATAGTTTATTTTCACCATATTGTTTTAAATATTCATCAGGATCTAATCCATCAGCAATTTCAATAACACGAACATTCATCTGCTGTTTTAAGAACATATTTATTGCTCGCTTGGTTGCTAAAATGCCAGGTGCATCACCATCATAACATATAACAACATTATTCGTAATTCTTTTTAATGCTTTTATTTGATCTATTGTCAGAGATGTTCCCATGCTTGCAACAGCATTCTTAACATTTGCTCGATATGCAGCAATAACATCCATAAAGCCTTCAAATAAAAAAACTTGATCATTAGACTTAATGTCTTCAAAAGCTTCAAAATAATTATAGAGAATCTTCCCTTTTTGAAAGATTACATTTTCACTACTATTAATATATTTGGCTTCTTGATTATCAGGGGTATAAATTCGACCACTGAAACCTACAACTCTTCCATCTAAATCGGTAATCGGAAACATGATTCGATTTCGAAAAGCATCATAATACTCTTCACCACTGCGAATCAAACCTAATTCCAACATATCTAATGGTAAGTGGCCTTTTTCTATTAATATTTTATATAAGTCATTACGATCAGAACTAGATAAACCAATTCTAAACCTATTTATTATATTTGTATTTAATCCGCGATTATGTAAATATTTTATAGCAACTTGTCCTTCTTTTGTAT
>DATCKF010000064.1:0-7523 GCA_036562395.1 Bacilli bacterium | reverse complement strand
AATCTGATACGTTCATAAATATTAACATTTCCATTTTCATTAGGACTATTTTGCTTGTTATATAAATCGATAATATTTTGTTCAGTTAATAATCTTACTTTTTTACCATCAACAACAAATTTTAGTGTTTCACCACTAATTTCTAATTCAAAATCATCAGTACTAATCGTATTAACTTTAGTCCATGCATAAGTTATACCAATCAAGGAAATTAACGATACTACTAAGGATACTATTGATAATCCTAATTTTCTCATTTTTTCCACCTCTTCTATTTAGAATAGATGGCAACTGGCTATCTTATATAGACCCTATAGTTTTGTGTCACTAGATTCCTCTAGTCTTACCTTTTTCATCGTTAATTTATATTTGCATATGTATTATACTTGCAGGATAGGGGATTGTCAAAGAAAAAGAAAGAGAAATATTTGGTAAATAAAAAGAGGTTTTACACCTCTTCCAATTCTTCCTTTTCTTCTTGTTTGCTTGCTTCACGTACATAGTAAAGAAATTCTTCACTTGTTGTACTTACTCCATTAGGCATTTTTAAAAGCATTTTACCGTTTTTTAAAGCAATAATAAAATAATACATAATCCAGCAATGAAATAAGAAATCTAAAATCCAGTCAAAAGACATTTCAACACTAAGTGCTATAATTATCTCGAAAATAAAAAAGATAGTATCAATTGCAAAGATAACTGTAGCTGCAATCATCGCTAAGTAAGATTTATTCGATAGCAAATATATAACAAATAAAACTGCGATTACTGATAGACCAATTATTAATATAATCAAGTTAACCAATGTAAAAGGATCTTCAATAGATAAATAAGCGCAAAAAACAGGAATACTTGCGGAAAAAAGAAAATAATAATTAGTCTTTAAAACAATTAAAATAACATTCACAATAGTTAAAATACACATTACTAAAAAGTTCGTACGTGCAATTTTATACTTTTTTATTGCATCTAAACCTTTGTTTACATCTAACTCCTTATAAAATCCCCCTTGTCCATATTATATAATATTTCCAAATTATAGTAAAGAAAAAAACTCTTAAATATTTGTTATTTAAGAGTCAATCTTTATTCATAATAATCATTATCACTAATATAATTTAAATATTCTTTTTCATCAATATCCATCCCACAAGATAATTCATTTAAAAATTTACCATAAATTAAAGCAACAACATAATAATAAGCAATCCAAAGATGAAAAATCAAACTGATTAACCATTCAAGATCATTATGATAATGGAAAAATAAAAAGATAAAATCGATACCAAATAATCCAAAAGAAATTATGATTGCCATTAAATGTGTTTTTGAAAGAAAAAATAGTATGATTATCAGTACAATCATGATAAATCCAATAATCATAAAAATGATTCCAGAGATTATTAGTTTTTGTAATATTATTAAGTTAATGCCATATATGGGAATTGATAATGATAATGTGAAATATAATTCTGATTTTATATATAGTAATATGCAATTTAAAATTGATATTATACACATTGTAAGTATAAAGAATCTTGCAATTTTGTATTTCGCTATTGCTAGTAATCCTTTATGAAAATCTTGTTGATACATAATACTTTCTAACCTCTTCTAAATTTCACTCATCTTATCGTAAATAGGAGGAATGTTTTTCAACATTCCTCACTTTTATCATGTAATTGATGCGTTCTTATTTTTATTTATCTTGATTAACAGTCGCATACATGAAGAACTTATAACCTAATGGTGAAGTAAAGAAACCTTCTAGTTTTGGACTAACCATGAATAAATCAGTATAATAGTAAATTGGACAAATAGCACCTGTTGACATAATTAAATCTTCAGCTCGATGCATTAGTTCAAATCGTTCTTCTTGATTAGTTGATGATTTAACTTGTTCAATAATTGGATCATAAACTTCAGCCCATGTTTGATTATTATTTTCTCCATAAATAGCAACATTAGCATGCGATCCTTTTCCTAATTGACAGTCATTATTACCGCTATATGAAGTCCACATATCTAAGAATGAAATAGGATCATTGAAATCTGCAAGCCATCCATTTCGAGCAAGAACATAATCGCCATTCTTACGAGTATTTAAGAATGTTCCAAATTCTTGCATTTCGATATTCATTATAATACCATATTGTTCAAAGACTTCTTTAACATATGCAGCGATAGCTGGATGTGGTGCATCTGGATTTGTCAGATATGTAAATGATGGGAAATTCGTAAATTTCTTTCTCGTTTCATCATATTCATAACCAACCTCTTTTAGCAATCGTACTGCTTCCGCACAGTTATCTGCATAATCATCTTTATCGACAGAGAAATATCCACTACCATTACGGTTAGGACCGTTCTTCTCAACAAATTCTGTTACTCCATCTGGTTCTGTCAAGCCAATTGGAACATAACTATTTGCAGGAATTTGGCCTGCTTGACCGATTCTTGTTGCAATGTGGTCACGATCTAGTAATAACGAAAGGGCTTTACGAACTTTCGCTTTATCAACTTCATCAGTAACAATATCACCAAATAACGTATCATCTGCAACATTGAAACAAATATAATATGTTCCTAATTGCCCTGTTACAACAAATTCATTTGGATAATCTCTTCTTAATGCTGGAATTTCTTCATTAGGAACAATATCAATAAATAGGAATGTTCCTCGTTTATAGTTTGCTAGTAATGTTCCAGCATTATCTGATAATGCAAACTCAATATCATTAATTTTTACTTCATCTGCATTATGATAATATGGATTTTTCTCATAAACAATTTTACTATTTTCTACCCATTTGACCATTTTATATGGACCATTCCCAACATATGTTTTAGGTTTTGTTGCCCATCCATCAGGATTCGCTTCAACAACTTCTTTTTTAACTGGCATAAATGTCGGGAAGGCACATAATTCAAAGAAATATGAAACATAATTTTTTAAAACAACTGTAAATTTCTTACCATCAGTTGATGCTTTAACATTTAAATTATCTGTTCCATACCCATCAATAATATCAAATAGATAACTATAATCTGCTCCTAATTCACTAGATGCTGCTCTTTTCCATGAATATTCAAAGTCATGAGCATCTAATGCAGTTCCATCAGACCATTTGAGATCACTTTTTAATGTAAATTCATACTCAACTTTACCATCCGACAAGTGTTTTGGCTCCGGAAGAGCTACAGCACAATCTGGTACAATCTCTAATACACCTTCAGAATTTTGTTTATAACCAGTTAACCCTGAAAATGCATGGATAATTAAGGTAGCACCATTAACAGCGGAATTTAACGCTGGGTCTACAGTATCGGGGTTTGATCCCACACATACTACTAATTCTGCTTTATCACGATTACAAGCAGTTAAACTTATAATAGTAAATAATAGCATAATAACAGCAAATAACTTTTGTAATTTCATCTTTTTTCCTCCCTTTTTTTATATTTAACGCATCAATTGACATTGTGACATGATACGAAATGATTCTTTCTTATTTCTCTTAATGCTGGGGTTAAACTTTCACATTCTTTTGTTGCCTTTGGACATCGAGTACGAAAAGGACATCCTGAAGGAACATGTAATGGACTAGGAACATCACCCTCTAAGATAATTCTTTTTTTCCTCCGAGCTATAATTGGATCTGCAACCGGTACTGCTGATAATAATGATTCGGTATATGGATGAAATGAATGTTTAGTAAGTTCTGATGCTTCCGCAACCTCAACAATTTTTCCTAAATACATCACTGCAATCCGATTAGAAATATGTTCAACAACATGCAAATCATGGGCAATAAATAAATAAGTAAGCCCTAATTTCTTTTGTAAATCTTCAAACATATTGATAATTTGAGCTTGAATTGAAACATCGAGAGCAGATACTGGTTCATCACAAACAATAAAGTCAGGATTGACTGCTAATGCCCGAGCAATACCTATTCGTTCGCGTTGACCACCACTAAATTCATGAATATAACGCGTAGAATGCTCACTAGATAATCCAACAAGACTCATTAATTCATGAATTTTCTTCTTCCTTTCTGCTTTGGTTTTATATAATTTGTGAACATCTAAAGGTTCTCCGATAATATCTGCTACGGTCATTCGGGGATTTAAAGATGAATACGGATCTTGAAAAACCATAGCCACTTTTTTTCGGAATTTCTTTAAAGACTTTTTATTATTAATTTCATCACCATTAAATATAATCTTTCCGCTTGTTGGTTTATAAAGATGGAGGATAGTGCGTCCAACTGTCGTCTTCCCGCAACCCGATTCTCCAACTAATCCAAATGTTTCCCCCTTATTGATTGTAAAAGATACATCATCAACTGCTTTTAAGGAAGTACTTTTCATAAAACCGGTACGGATTGAAAAATATTGCTTAAGATTTTCAACTTTCAATACTTCGTTCATTACTTTCATCCTCCTCTTGGAGCTCTAATAAATTTTTGATTGCCATCCAACATGTTGTATAATGTCCTAAACCTAAATCAAATTCTTCTAATTCTTGTTCAAGACAAATTTTCATAGCTTTGTCACAGCGAGGGCAAAATGCACACCCTTGTGGCATATTTAATAAATCAATTGGTGAACCTTTAATAGGGATTAGAGGTTCGTCTTTACCAACTTTACTTGGAATTGATTGTAATAATCCTTTTGTATATTCATGTTGTGGATAGTAAAAAATTTGATGAGCCGTCCCCTTTTCAACAATCTTCCCTCCATACATTACAAGAATATAATCACACATTCCTGCAACAACCCCTAAGTCATGTGTAATTAGGATTGTTGCCATTCCTAATTCTTTTTGCAATCCTTGAATAATATCAAGAATTTGAGCTTGAATAGTAACATCAAGGGCAGTTGTTGGCTCATCAGCAATCAATATGTCTGGTTCACATGCGAGCGCCATCGCAATCATTACCCGTTGCCGCATTCCTCCACTTAATTCATGAGGATACTGAGATAGACGTTTTTCAGGGTCATTAACACCCACCATTTTTAACATTTCCAATGCTCTTGCTTTAGTTTCTTCTTTATTGCGATTCGTATGTAATAAAATCGCTTCTTCAATTTGATTTCCAATTGTATATACAGGGTTAAGACTCGTCATTGGATCTTGAAAAATCATACTAATCTTGTTCCCCCTAATTGTTTGCATAACACTTTCACCAGCACCGATTAACTCTTGACCTTTGTATTTAATACTCCCACCGACAATTTTTCCAGGATTAGTTAGGATTTGCATAATTGAATATGCAGTGATACTTTTTCCACTCCCTGATTCACCAACGATACCAATAACTTCACCTTTGTTAACATAAAAGGATACTCCATTCAAAGATTTGACTTCACCAAGTGGAGTGAAAAATGATGTTCTTAAATTTGATACTTCTAATAAATGCATATTTCCCTCCTAATTCCTTATTTTTGGATCAAAGGCATCCCGTAATCCATCTCCCAATAAATTAAATGATAAAACAATTAAACAAATTGTTACAGCAGGTATTACTAAGCGGTAAGTATATGTATAATATCCATCAATTGCATCTGCTGCTAGTGAACCTAAACTAGGCATAGGCTGTTGAACGCCAAGACCAAGAAAACTTAAAAAACTTTCAGTAAAGATGGCAGCAGGAATTTGTAAAGCAGTAACAATAATGATAATGCTTATACAATTAGGTATTAAATGTTTGCGAATAATTCGTGCAGGCGAAGCACCAATTGATCGCGCTGCAAGTACAAATTCCTCTTTTTTGACACTTAAGATTTGACCACGAATCAAACGTGCCATCCCAACCCAATACAACATGCCAAAGACTAAAAATATACTAATCATATTAGTACCTATTGAAGCTAAAAATCCGCCAATGGTATTAATTGAATATTTCAAAACAACGGATAGTAGTATTATTATTAACATATCAGGAAGAGAGTATATAATATCTACTATCCTCATCATTATCAAATCGGTTTTGCCACCGGCATAACCTGATATTGATCCATATAATAAACCAATAATTAAAACTAAAAGACTAGCAAAAAATCCTACCATTAAAGAAATACGGGCACCATAGACAACTCTTATGAAATAATCACGTCCCATACTATCAGTTCCAAAAATATGAGGAAAAATCTTTTCACCTTGAGCAATTCTTAACTTTTCAGTTTCTCCATATTCAAAAGGTCGAAGATTTTCATATGATGGATCGACATTTTGCCCTGGTACTACCCCTAATTGTCGCGAATAATGATAAGGATAAAACATTGGAACAAATATAACCATCAAAGTGATGATTATAATGACAATTAAACTGATCATCGCAATTTTGTTTTTACGTAATCTTTTAAGTCCATCTTTCAAAAAACTTGAACTTTCACGTAATATTTCTTGTTGGTTTTTTTCTTCTTCAGTTGCGAGACGAAACTTTTTCGTATCTATTTGTAAACTTAATAAATTTTTTGCAAGCATTTTTTCCCTCCCTAACTAAAGTCAATCCTTGGGTCAACGATTTTATATAAGATATCTGTAATTAAATTTAAAATCACGACTAATGATGCAAGAAAAATCGTAACCCCCATTATGAGTGTATAATCTCGATTTGTAATACTATTCACAAATGCTCCTCCTAAACCAGGAATCATGAAGATTTCTTCAATCACAAAACTACCTGTTAAGATGTATGCAATCATTGGTCCGATGTAAGTTAGAACAGGAATAATTGCATTTCTTAAGGCATGTTTAAAAATAACAATACTTTTTTTAACCCCTTTTGCACGAGCAGTACGAATAAAATCTTGACTTAGGACATCAAGCATACTTGAACGTGTCAATCGAGTAATATAAGACAATGGATATAAACTTAAAGCAATTATTGGTAATATCAAACCTTCAGGTGTATCTCCACGTGGAGGAAGGATATTCCACTTCACACAAAATTGAACCAAGAATAATGTTGCAATTATAAACCCAGGCATCGCGACAAAGCTTGTAGAAATAACCATAATTAACTTATCAATTAATTTATTTCTTTTTATTGCTGCTATTGATCCCAATGTCACACCAACAATAATTGCTATTAATGCTGCAATTCCTCCAATGGTTGCTGATGTTTTAAACCCTGAGAAGATAATATACATTACATCTTTACCACGTTGCTTAATCGAAGGGCCGAAATCAAACGTAACAACATTTTTTAAATAATTAAAATATTGAATTATTAAAGGTTTATCTAAACCATATTTTGCCTTCAATGCATCTAGCACCTCATTGGTTACAGGTCTTTCACTTAAAAAGGGACCTCCTGGAATTGCATTCATTGCAAAGAATGTAATTGTAATTACTAAGAAAATTGTTGCTATTGCCAGTAATAATCTCTTTAAAATATATAAAGCTAATTTTGAATCCATAAAGTCACCTCTTCCATTCAAATTAAATTTGTATCAGTTTAATAAATAGACAATAAAACATTAGAATTATTTTCATTTGTATAACGCTTTCA
>DATCKF010000063.1:0-3254 GCA_036562395.1 Bacilli bacterium | reverse complement strand
ATCCAACTAGCACCAATGATAACTAAAAGTATGAATAGTACTAGAACGAAAGCAAAGTTGTTTCCGTAGAAACCATAACCTCTTTGATACATATAATCCCCCTCCTTATCATATATTATGATAATGGCTTGTAGATTGATTGGCTTATGCCTAAAAAAAATAAAAATTATGTTGTAAAAAGATTTAAAAAGTGGTATTATAATATTGTTGACAAAACAAAATAGTAGTTCAAGGAGTGAAAAATATGAACAGTAAAACAATAATGAGACGAACAATGCCGTTAATTATTGCTTTAGCAGTAATAATAATTATAGCAGTGTCGTGCACAATCTTGACAAAAAATAAAAGAGTTCCATCATTTAATGAATATGATCCCGATGGGGTTTTCCTTGAAGCTGGAGATGTGATTATTACCAATCGTCAAATTTATGAAGACCTAAAATCACAAATGGGCATCGGTACTTTGGTTGATATGTTGGACAAACAATTATTAAAGCAATTAAAGAATGCAAACAACCAAAATTATTATGATGCCGTAAGTGAAGAAGAAATAGACGAAGCAATCGAAAAAGATAAATTCCCAGATGGCCGAACTGGTGATGAGGAAAAAGATCAAAAGACAGAAGAAAATTGGGAAAAAGGAATGTTCCTTTATGGGTACACTACTGAAGAACTAATTAGAGAAAACTTTAGATTAACTCTTGCCCGTCGTCACTATGTTCGTGATCGCTTAGAAAAAGAATATTTAGATTCTCTTGAAAATGATGATGACGATGATGATACAATCACCGGAGATGATATTGAAGACTACTATGATGATAATTATACTAAGTCATATTGGACAGTTGTTGTTGGCTATTATACTTTAGAAGAAGCTGAAGCAGCTTTATCACAATTAAATATTGTTGTTAAACAAAAAGAAGTTAATGGTAAAAAAGTTGATACTTGGTTTAATGCTCGTACAGATGAAGAGTTAACAGCTGATGAAATCATGAAAGCGTTTATCGATTTATACAATAACCGTTACAGTAATAAAGCTAAGAACTATCCAAATGATAATCCACTTGATAATTTAGTTGTAAGAGAAGGTGTTCATTATACTTTAGTTGATGGTAAGATTGTATTTAATACAACATTAGATGATGAAGAAAAAGAATATCCTCAAGAAGACAAAAACCTTTTCTATTATACTACTGATGAATTAGATGATTTAGATAGTGGTATTGCTGCTTATATTGAAGGGTTGGATGCTTACTTAGCAGAAGGAAGCGAATTATTACAATCATTTAGTGTAAAACCTAAAACATGGACAAACGCAGATAATTATTATTATGTTTTTAAGATTCAATATCAAGATCCAGTTGAATTGGATGATGTAAGAGATGAAATAATTGATAAAATATTAGATGAAAGATTAGATGCAACAAATACGATCAAGAAAGAATTGGCTGAATTACGTGGCGAATATAATGACTTCTTAATTTATGATCCAATTCTTGAAGAAGCATATATAAAGAATTATGATTCAAAGCATCCAAAAACTAATAAAACAAGTAAACATCTAATTGCAAGATTTAATGGCGTTGAATACAGTGTTGATCAATTATTCAAAGTTTTAAGTGTTCAATATGGACCAATCTCTGTTATTGATTTTTATAATTATGAATATTTATTATATAGTGAATATAATAAGATTTATGAATATAAAGGCAAAAATCAAGAAGGTGTAGTCTTAGATAAAGATGCATGGGAAGACATTGAGTTCCAAGTCGAAACAACAAAACGTAATTTCTCAAATGGTGCTTTTGAACAATCAGGATATCCTCGTACTTATGGATGGAAAAACTTCTTAAGAGATTATTATGTTAAGAATTATGGAATTTTGATTGAAGATGAACATGATCTAAAGATATATTTCTTAAATCAAAAAGTTCTTGAAGAATTTAAAGACCAAAATACAAAAACAACAGAAGCATTATGGGATGAAATTTATTCTCCACAAATGCAAAAAACATATGATGAATTCTTATCTGCACAAGGATTCCATCTATTGATCTTCAAAGAAGATGCTGAAGGTAAAACAACGGATCCTGAAACTTGGACAGATTATGAAAAACAACTTGCACAAGAACTATACGACGACATATTAGCAGAACTAAAAACTAAGAGGACAACAAAAATGCGTTCTTTCTTAGAAAGTGAAGTTATTAATGCGTATGAAAATACTCCACGCTTTGTAGCTCATCTTCCTCAAGATATCGCATCACAACCAAAATATAGTGAAGAAACTGATTGGATCATTCCAGATGCTGATGATTATCGTTTTGCTAAGTACAAAACTGCAGGATTAAAGATTAAATTTGAATCATTAACTATTACTCCTGGAAAAATGGTAAAACCTTTTGAAGATGCTGTTCGTGAAATATGGAATGAAGCTGAAGAAAACAATGAATTTGGTTCTAATATTGTTGTTTATGATAAATCATATAGCCATGAATACATTGTGACTGAATTTGGATATCATATCTATGTAAATACACAAACAAATAAACGTCCAAATACAACAGTTGATGGCGAAACAGTAATCTTAACACTTCCTTCACTTGAACTTGTAAAACGATATGAAGAATTTGAAGAAAATGATCTTGATAGTGATTTAACACGTGCTGAAGAACAAAGTGTAAAACAATACTTTATACCTATTCGTGATGAATTACGTGGATCAAATTATACTCAACTTCAATTAATGTATATGACATTAGAAAATCTTGATAACTTTAACTTTACTGATAAAGATGTAAATAAAGAAAATCAAGTTGAAACAATTCTTCAATTCTATATCGATACATATTATGATAGTTTGAAGTATGTGAAAAACCCAAATGAACAAGAATAAAAATAAAACAAGAAGCTAATTGCTTCTTGTTTTTGTTATTAATCGACCATTTTTGATATTTTGGTATTCATTATTAGCAAGTACTACTTGTCCATTAACAATCACATATTTGATTCCTTTTGGAGTTTCACCTGGATCTTCTTTATTAACACTAATTTCATCAAAATTAAAGATCGTAATATCAGCAGCATAACCTTCTTTTATGTAACCGCGATTAGGAATTTTAAATCTATCTGCTGTTGCTCCAGTCATTTTATGAATCGTATCTTCTAGATTGAATTTATGTTCTTTTGTTTTTTCTAAAAATAATGGAAAAGCTTGATAAGTACCTCCGTTTTGGGTACCACTTGCTTCATAC
>DATCKF010000042.1:0-21029 GCA_036562395.1 Bacilli bacterium | reverse complement strand
CTTTAATATCATTGAGGGTCATTTGCCGAATCTGATAAATCACATTTCACCTCGTAAGTAATTGGGTTCAAGTAAAATTAAATCTTCTACTTCTTGTAAGTTAAAAAGGAGCAAAGGATTGAAACGATAATTAGTTTCGTCAATTATTATATATCCATCTTTAACTAATGATAAAAAGTCATTTTCTGTTATAAAGCAATCGGAAATAATTTCTTGATAATGATGATTATTTATTTCAACTAGTTTGCAATATACATAGCCTTTTTTAGCTCTAGTTTTAATTAAATATTTCCCATCATTTTGATAATAACCCGATCCAATAATATCAAGGCTACTAACGATATATAAAGGAATATCTAATGTCCACGCAAATGTTTTAGCAACCGTTAAACTAACTCTTAAACCTGTATATGAACCAGGTCCAATTCCAACAATTATTCTTTGAAAATCTTTAACTTCTAAATGTAATTCTTCTAAAGCTAGTTTGATATTTTTAATTAAATTTTCAGAATGATTATTTTTTCCGACAAGTTCTTTTTGAAAGATAATTTTATCATCTTCAATAAAACTTAATAATAGTACTTGAGTTGATGTATCAATGACCATTGTTTTCATTTGCAAGCCTCGTTTATGATTTGAATATATTTTGCATCATTCGCAACGAATATTACTTTGCGTTTCTCTTCATCAATGCGATATATACTAATTTCTAAAACATCATTTGGAAGTAGACTTTTAATATTATGGGCCCATTCAATAACACAAACACCATCGCCATCAAAATATTCTTCTAATTCAAAATCAGCTTCAGGATTATCAATACGATATACATCAAGGTGATATAAAGGATATTTACCTTGATATGTTTTCATAATCGTAAAAGTTGGGCTGTTAACATTTTCTTTGATTCCCAATCCTAAAGCAATTCCTTTCGTAAGGGTTGTTTTTCCAGCTCCTAAATCACCAATTAGAGTAATGATGGTATTAGGGAAAGCAAGAGCTCCAATTTTTTTTCCTAAATCGATCATTTCATTTACATTTTTGATCAATAATTCTTTTTGCATATTATCACCAATATTATTAAAATTACGTGCTTTAATTATGTATATTATATCATATTATTTACATCTTTTAATAATTTTTTTCTAAATATTCACAACATCCAAGAAAGATCGCTTGCGCCATTTGAAAATGATAATTTTCATCGCGTAATAATTGTAATTCTTCCGGATTTGATAAAAACCCCACTTCAACAAGTACCCCCGGCTTTTTCACATGATCCACTAAATATATTCCCAATATCGTTTTCGCAACTCTTTTAGTATTTAAAAGGTTAATCAAAATTGATTCTTGAATACATACTGCTAAGTCCCGAGATAAACTTTCATTTTGCTTATAAAAGGTTTGCGCACCATAGACTTTTGAAGAAGGAAAGCTATTTGCATGAATGCTGATATAAAAATCTGCATCTGATTCATTAATCAATTTAACGCGTTTATGAATATCATCACGTTTTTGATTACGACTTCCATCAGGTGCTAAATCATAATCACGATCTCTAGTCATTAAGACATTAATTCCCGCATTGACAAACATACTTTTTAATTTCAATGCTACCGATAACGTCACATCTTTCTCATATGTTCCATCAATGCCTATTGCACCCCCATCACTTCCCCCGTGTCCGGGATCAATAAAAACCGTTATTCCCTTATCCTCTAATTTTTTCATCACAACTTCAGCACAAATAAAAAAGGACGTCAATAAGAAAATGGCCACAACTATGATTATTTTTTTCAAATTTATCACCTGATAAATTTTATTCACAAATCACAAAAATAACACAAAAGAAAAAACAGCCTTCATGGACTGTTCTCCTTTTCTAATATCCTTTTTTTCCTAATAAAGCAAACATATTTTTCTTATAAGCTTCAACCCCTTCTTGATTAAATGGATTGACACCTAAAATATATCCGCTAATCGCACAACTCATCATAAAGAAATATACTAAATATCCAAAGTTATAAGGATTTATTTCTGGAATCGTTAGATTAATGACTGGTACATTTCCTTGATTATGTGCTAAAACAGTAGCCTTCATTGCTTGATTATTTATGTAATTTAAACTTTTACCATTAAGATAATCTAAGCCATCGTTACTATTTCCTTCGGGGATATAAAGATCATATGTCGGCTTTTCAACATTCACAATTGTTTCGAACAAGATTTTACTTCCATCCTGAACAAATTGTCCCATGGAATGTAAATCAGTTGAATAAATGAGACTTGCTGGAAATAAACCTTTTTCGTCTTTACCTTCAGATTCACCAAATAATTGTTTTAACCATTCACCCAAGTATCTTAATTTTGGTTCAAAGAAAGTAAAAACTTCAACTTTTTTTCCATGTTTATCAAGAATATTGCGCATACTTGCATATTGCATGGCTTGATTTACATGAAAATCAAGAGCAGTATATGCATTTACTGCTTCCTGTGCCCCCTCAAGAATTTGATATATATCAATACCGCTACAAGCAATCGGTAATAACCCAACCGCAGTTAAGACGGAATATCTTCCACCAATATCTTGAGGGACATTAAATGATTCCCAACCATATGTTTTCGCTTCTTGACGTAAAATGCCTTCTTCAGGGTCAGTAGTAACATAAATGCGATTGTTGGCATCTTGGTGATATTTTTTTTCGAGAAGATTTTTTAATAACCGAAAAGCAATCGCTGGTTCTGTTGTCGTGCCTGATTTGGAAATGACATTAATGGAAAAATCTTTATTTTCAAGATACTTCAATACTTCAGCAGTATATGATGACGATAAAGTATTTCCAACAAACAATATTTCAAAATCACGATCAAAATAATCTTTCAACATCTCGATAGCCGCTTTAGCACCGAGATATGAACCACCAATCCCGACAACAACTAAAACATCACTTTCATTACGGATTTTTTGGCTCGCAGCGACAATTCTTTTTATTTCTTCACGTTCATATTCTTTTGGATAATGTACCCATCCTAAATATTGATTGCCTAAGCCATTTTTCTTTAAGACGGTATTTAAAGCTTCTTGGGCTTTTTCTTGATATTGGTTTAATTCATTAAAGTATATTGCATTTTCGTAATTTAGTATTAAAGACATTATTACTCCTCAATTTTATCGATTTGTTTCTTAATAAATTGTGGCAACATATCCCTCAAACTTTTAAAACCAATCGTAAACTTTGGTACATCTCCTTTGACACCACGAATTTTATTAATCATTTTATAACTAAGTTTTAAACGCTTTTGTTGATCATCAACATCAACAACCTTTAACTTAACTTTTTCCCCAACCTCAACAAAGTCTTTTATATCTTTTACATAATTATCCGAGAATTCCGAGATATGAATTAACCCATTATATTCCCCAACATTGACGAAGGCTCCATATCCGATGATATTCGTAATAACACCATAAACGATATCTCCTTTATTCACCATATATAAATACCTCTTTTCGTAATTATATTATAACATATAATCAACTGAAAAAAAAGAGTTCTTTAATTATCGACAGTTTCTACAGCAATAACTCCTGGAACATCTTCTAAAAGAATAGCTTCAATGCCATCTTTTAATGTTAAATCGATGCTTGAACAACCGACGCAAGCTCCATGCATTTTCACATAGACCACGCCGTCTTCAAACTTGACAAATTCAACATCTCCACCATCATGTTGTAAGTAAGGTCGAATTCTATTAATGATATTTTTGACTTTTTTTTCGATTTCTTGATTATTCATTATAACACTCCTTTATTATATTATACTCTAAATGTCCTGCTTTTGCACGATTTTTACTTAATAATTTCCTTTTACATAAAATAAAGGGACATCACTATTTATGACTTGCATAACGAGGGGAATATTAAAATCAATTTCAACAGCTTCTTTTCGTAAAGGGATAATCGTTTCAATATTAACTTTCACTTTGATACTCACTTCTAAAAGGCTACTATTAATACCATATGGTGATACTTCCGCAACCACATCAGTTACTGCTCTTCCCATTGGTACTAACCGAATATTAAATTCCGGTCCCAAAGACCCAAATAATGTATCACTGACAATAATACCTAACGGTAGTGTTAATCTTTCTTCTTCTATAGCTTGCATACTACTAATGACACTTTCATTTACATGGGCAAGAATATCATTAACAATCGCTGTATTAATATTGACATTAGTGATGACATTTTTTTCATCTTTTTGAAAGATTACAAGTTCATGAACATCAATTCTATCAACGACCTCATCACGAATTGCTTCTTCAATGACAGCAACACTATATACTGAAGCTTTATTAGTTATATAAACGCCAACTCTTTCCCCAAAATATCCAGTGACGAAATTTAAGACAAATAACAAAATCCCACTAATAATGATAATCATTAAATATATTTTAAACTTTCTCATACCATATTATACGCGAGTATCGAGAAAAAATGATAAAAGAGTATTTACCTACTCTTTTACTTGATTTGCATTTTATAAAGTCCATGAATATTGCAATGTTCATAAACCGCTAATACTTCATCATCAACAACTTTAAATTCAGCTTTAGGTTCATCTCCTGGACGAAGATGTTTAAATTGCCCACCTTTTTTTGTTGCGAGGAAGATCCATTCAATATAATGTTTTTCTTCCATAGGATGAATCATTTCCCCAACTTGTACTTTAACTAAATCACCTTCAATATTCACTTTTGGAACATGTTTTTCACGTGAACCATCACGAGTATTAGCTTCCAACAATTCCATTTCTTCGCCACAACAAACCATGCGGACACCACTTTCACGCATCATCGCTACCAAGTTTCCACAATGTTTACAAACATAGAACTTTTGTTCTTCCATTATTTTCACCTCGATTTAATTATATAATAAAAAAAAGAAAAAATCTAGAATATGCATTCCAAAATAGTATATTCTTATTTGACAAATTTATTCTTTTTGATATATGAGGATTTTAACAGCGAAAGTGGTAACTAAAGATTGATTAAGAAATTCTTCGTCATTAAATGCTGATTTATAATAATATGGTGTCATTTTAATTAAATCAAGAAGATTTAATACCTTTTCTTGATATACCAAATCTTGTTCATCAATTAACTTTAAATTATTAAATGTGGGAATTTTTGGTTCATTTATTATTACATCATCATATAATCGTTTCTTTAATTCATATAAGTGGTATTCTGTTGGAATTACTTTAATTAAATATTTTTTGGTGATACGGGTAAATTCATTTTCATCAGTCGGAGCAAAGACATTTAAAATTGCATCGACGCTATGATTAAATAATGGAATATCATATAAACTTGAAACAATGTATGGAATTTCAGGACATAGTTTCGATGCTTTCTGACAAGCAACTTTAGAAATATCAATTCCAATAACATCGATCTTTAAGGCTTCAAAAATCGAACGTGAATAATACCCTTCTCCACAACCTGCATCCAATAGACTTTTGATATCATATTTATTGATTAAATCAATTAAGAGATTTGCAAGTTGGGAAAAATGTCCAGCCTTTAATATTTCATAGCGAGCATTAATCATCATTTTATTATCGCCACTATCAGATTGATTTAACAAAAGATTTACATACCCACTTTTCGCAATATCAAAACTATGTTTATGTAAACATTTATAAGTATTACCAACTTTATGTAACTCTCCATGACATTTTGGACATTTGATTAGCACCTAAATCCTCCATTATTCATCAAAATCATTTCGAATATAGTTAGTACTATTTACTTTCCGAAAGATTGCAAATTGTAAATAATGTTTTTGTTCATAAAACTCTTTAAAGGTACTTGCTTCTTCAATCGTCTTATCATCACTATGACTAAAGCTAACATTATCTTTGATAAGATCAAAGATTTTATTTTTCGCAGCTTCAGTGAGGGTGATGCTATGTTCAACTTCAATAAAATCATTAAAATAAGCACTACTTGAAACATCAATAAAGTGAAAGTAAACATTCACTTGTTCTTTCGTAAATAAATTTTCAAGGAGATCTTCTACTTGCACTTGGATTTGGGGCAATAACAGACCAGGATTATTGGTTGTATAATAATACTTAATTAGTAAAAAATTATCCATAAATTATTCCTTTCGTGGAAGGTTAAGAACAAAATTATAAAAATCATTAAATGTACCTTGATAATCAGTAATAATTTCTAAATTCTTACGATTCAATAAATTATCAGTTACTAAATATGTTTTCATTCCTAATTCTTTGACACATAAATCTTCTTCAACATCATTACCAACCATTAATACATCAATCGGTTTTTTATTTGTTATCTTTAACACTTCCTGATAATAATTTAAATTTGGTTTACAATAATGGGAATTATCATATGTTGTGATCCATATAAAGTCACGAGGATTTATCCCCGTCCACATTATCCTAGAAAATGTCGCAAGTTTCGGAAATACGGGGTTTGTACAAAGAACTAAATCATAACCTTTATCTTTCAATATTTTAATTACTTCTTTCGCATGATCATGAAGAGAGGTATACGGTTTCAATTCTTGGAATTCATTTTGGTAAAAATCAAGGAACTTATCTTCTAAGGTTTTACCATGAGGATAAATAGCAGTAAAAGCTTTCCAAAAAGCTTCTTCATTGGTCATGCTTCCCTCATTTTTTAACATCCCCATAACCCCAATTTTTACAGCATCGATGAAATTGCTTCCTTCATTTTTAAATTTTAATGATAGTTTTGCAAAGTAATATTTCAAGAACTCATCTTGATCCATCAATAATAACGTTCCATCAAGATCAAAAAAGATTGTCTTAAACATCGATCCACCATTTAATTGAGATATTTTTCAATGAATAAATCAAGAACTTGTTCTTGAACACTATCAATTCCTGATTCTTGTAGTTTATAAAATCCTCCATTTGTTAGATAGTTAATGCCAACTTTTTTCTCAGGATTAAAAAGCATGAAACTTCTTACACCATAAGCATCTCCAAAATGGCCATAAAGACGTTTCCCTTTATAATCTAAAATAATCATTTGTAATCCTTTAGCACGGTAAGCCCCATGGCCTTGACCTTGCCAATTAACTTCTAACATCTTATCAATTGTCTTTTTATTTAAGATAGGATATCCATCATTTAAGAAGATATTTGCAAATCGTGCCAAGTCAAGTGGACTAGTAAATAAACCACCTGCTGGACCACGGAAGTTATCACCTAAAGGGAATAGTTGATATTTTAAATTAACAAAATCATTATATGAGCGATTTAATGTAATCTTATTATCTTTTACAACATATAAACTTGCAACTTGATCATAATGATATATATCGGTAATGACAAACGAAGCATCCATTCCTAATGGTTTTAATACTTCCTTTTTCACAAACTCTGTAAACAACATTCCGCTTAATTTCTCAATAATGCAAGCAATGATTCCACAATTAAAATTCGAATAAATAAATGTTGTTCCTGGTTTATTTTTATCGAAAGTCTTATATGAAAAATATTTACCTTCTTCTAATAATAAATCTTGTAAACGACAATCAATATTTGTTCCATTGACGGAATTATATCCATTTTCATAATCACCATCTGTGATACTTGATGTTTGCGTCATCATTAATCGTAATGTAATTGGATCATTAGGAAAATAAGGATTTCTGACTTTAAATCCTAAATAATTACTAATATCATCATCTAGGCACACTTTTCCCATTTCATGAAGTTTCATCAAGGCGACAGCAACAACAACTTTCGAAATTGAAGCAATTCGATATATGGTATGAACACATGAATCTAAATTTGCTTCAAGATTTCTTTTTCCATAACTTAATTCTTCAACAATCCTACCATTTTGATAAACAACACTACTTGCTCCAACTAATGAAGCTTCTTGACATATTTTTTGAAACCTTTCATTCATGTAAATCACCTTGTATTATTTTATCATAAAGAAAGGGAAATTGCAAAAAAACTTCATTAAAATTAAAAAATCCTTCAATTGAAGGAAAATTAAAATAAGTAATTATTTAATGGATATATTGTAAAGTAAGCAATGAATAAAGTGATAAAAGTTTGGAGAATAATTGCCATTGTATTTTGATATTTCAAATTGTAATTTTGAACGAAATAAGATACTAACTGTCCACCCCATATCGATATAAAAAAGATAATTAATAACATATAAGGTTTTACTTCTTTGAAAACAAGATGCGCAAGACTACCAAGGAGAACAGTAATCGCCATCATCATAATTGAACCAACAACACGTGAAAATAAATAATTATTTATTTTACCATCGTCTGTAAATAGTCCGCAAATATAGATTAGCAAAAAGGAAGTAAAATAAATCTTTAAAAATTCAAAAATGGTTGATGTTTGAGGAAAAAATATTTTCACAAACTCTCCACTTAAAGTATCACCGATTACATATAAAAACAACCCCAAGATTGCTATTATTAACGGAAAGATCACTAACTCTCTATTTTTCATAACCCTCACCAATACATTATATCGGAATGGTAGACAAATTATGTATTGAAATTAAAAAAGGTTATAGAAACCTATAACCTACTAATGACACGAGCAATTTTGATACCATTTGCGCCAGCTTGTGCAAGACCTCTAGTGATACCAGCACCATCGCCTCCAACGAATAAATTCTTTATCTTTTTTGTTTCAAAATTATTGTTTACTTCAACACGATCAGAATAAAACTTTGCTTCAACACCATAAAAAAGGGTATGGTCATTGGCGATTCCTGGAGTCACATGATCTAAGGCTTCAATCATTTCAATCAGTGATTTTAAAGTTTTATACGGAAGGATTAAGGCTAAATCACCAGGGACTGCTTCTTTTAAAGTTGGACGGACAAATCCTTCTTCGATACGTTTTGGAGTACTTCTACGTCCTTTCATGATATCTCCAAACTTCTGGACAATTACGCCACCACCACTTAATTTATTGGCAAGTCTTGAGATTTCACGAGCATATTCATTTGGATCTTTAAATGGTTGGTTAAATTCATGGGATACTAAAAGGGCAAAATTTGTATTATTACTGCCAAGGGAATGATCATGATAAGCATGACCATTACATACCATTATTCCATCCCAGTTTTCAACAACCACATGACCGCTTGGGTTTGAACAAAATGTTCTCACCTTTGTTCCAACACTAGTATTATATATAAACTTTCCTTCATAAAGATGTTGATTAATTTCATCCATGATAATATCATTTGTTTCGACACGAACGCCAATATCAACTCGATTGTTTGTAAAGGCAACGCCATATTTACTTAAGGTACGATTTAACCAATCACTACCGCCACGTCCAACACCAAGAACGACAATGTCAGCATATATTTTCGTACCATCTTGCGTTACTACCCCTTTTACAACATCATCTTCAACAATTATATCTGTAACTTGGGTTTTAAAAAGGCAATCGATTTTGGTTTTTAACTCATTATATATATTTTCAAGAACTTGTAAATTGACTTCAGTTCCTAAATGTCTTACTTCACTGCGTAGTAATTTCAAACCAACTGCAATTCCTCTTCTTTCGATTTCTTTAACTTTTGGAGTTAATGGTTGAGTTAGTTCTGTTGGGGCACCATGAGCTAAGTTAATGGCATCCATATATTTTATTAATTCGAGGACTTCATCATCACTAATATATTCGTTCATCCAGCCCCCAAATTCATTCGTGATATTAAATTTACCATCAGAATAAGCACCGCTTCCCCCAAAACCACAAGTCATCGAACAACTAGGTTTGCACCCACTATTTCCATAAATATCTTGAGGACATTGTTTAATTTTTCCAGCAATGATTGGGCAATTGCGATTCTTTAATTCATGGCCTTTATCAATTAATAACACTTTCTTATCCGGACATTTTAACATCAACTCATAAGCAGCACCGATTCCCATCGGTCCAGCGCCAACAATAATTACATCATACTTCATTTTTTCACCTAAAATATCTCTTTTCGAATAATTGTTTGTAGTTTATCAGGTCCTACTGAAAACATCACTACGGGAACGCCAACCACTTCTTCAATCGTTTCAATATACTTTCGAGCGTTTAATGGTAACTCTGTAAATGTTTTTACATCCTTAATCGATTCTTTCCAACCTGGAAGAGTGATATAATTAGGAATGCAACGGCTATAATCAGATAGACGAGCAGGAATTGTTTTTACAACCTTCCCATCAAGAGTATAATTAACACAAATCTTGAGTTCATCAAAACCAGTGAGAACATCAAGTAACATTAACGATATTCCAGTTAAACCATTAATCATCGCACTATATCTCACGACAACGCCATCAAACCAGCCAATTCGTCTTGGTCTTTTAGTTGTTGTTCCATATTCATGAGCAATTTCTCGAATTGTATTTCCAAGTTCATTATTTAATTCCGTTGGAAAAGGACCTTCGCCAACTCTGGTTGTATAAGCCTTAACAATTCCTAAAACTTCATCAATTTTTGTTAATCCTAAACCGCTACCAATAGCAACCCCACCACTCGATGGATTGGAAGAAGTCACATATGGATAAGTTCCAAAATCAATATCTAGAAGGGCTCCTTGAGCTCCTTCAAATAAGATCTTCTTACCATTGGCATGAGCTTCATTTAATAATAAGATTGTATCAGTTACATAAGGTTTTAATATTAAAGCAACTTCTTGATACTTTAAAACCGTTTTTTCAATTTCTAAAGCTTTTCCACCAAGATTAATAATATCATCATTTTTTTGCTTTAATTTTTCCGTAAAGACTTTTGGAAAATCATCAGCAACAAAGTCCGCCATTCGTAAACCGATACGGGCAACTTTATCAGTATATGCTGGACCAATTCCTTTTTTGGTCGTTCCGATTTTATTATTTCCTAATTTATTTTCATTTAATTCATCAAGAATTAAGTGATATTCAAAAATAACATGTGCACGATCACTAATATATAAATTATCACATTTAAAACCTAACGCTTTTAATTCATTAATCTCGTTTACAAGATTAAGAGGATTAATAACCATTCCATTTCCTAAAATATTCATCGTTTTCGGATAAAAGATACCGGAAGGAATTAAATGTAATTTGTAAGTTGTATTATTAAAACAAATCGTATGTCCAGCATTATCGCCACCTTGATACCGAACGACAACATCTGCTTTTTCACTTAAATAATTAGTGATCTTACCTTTACCTTCATCGCCCCATTGACTTCCAATAACAACCGCTGTTTGGCTCATTTTATAGTCCCACTCTTTCATATATTTTTTTGACATTCTTCATATAAAATTCTAGATCAAAACAATCATTAATTTCTTGTTTAGATAAATAATTACTTACAGTACTTTCTTCTAATAATTTCTTAAAACTAATTTTTTCTTGGAAAGACTTAAATGATAATGGTTGAATTAAATCATACGCCTCTTCCCGTGATAAACCTTTATTAATTAGCGCACTTAAGACACGTCCTGAGAAAACAATTCCATAAGTTAAATTAATATTTTCTAACATTTGCTCAGGGTATACGACTAATTTTTCTAAGACTTTTGTAAATCTAGTTAACATATAATCAATTAAAGTTGTTGCATCAACAAAAATAATTCTTTCTGTTGAGGAATGAGAAATATCCCGTTCATGCCATAAATTATTATTTTCCAAAGCGACATTAACGTAACTTCTAATCATTCGGCTACATCCACAAATATTTTCTGATGCGATTGGATTACGTTTATGCGGCATTGCTGATGAACCTTTTTGCCCAGCATCAAAAAATTCTTCAACTTCATGAACTTCAGTTCGTGATAAATGGCGTACTTCCGTTGCCATTTTTTCTAATGTTGATGCAATTTGCGCTAATGAAAATATATATGCAGCATGGCGATCACGACTTAAAACTTGGGTTGATATTTTCGCAACCCCCAAATCTAAAATCTTTGCCACTTCTTCTTCAACTTCCATTGGAATACTTGCAAAATTTCCAACTGCACCACTTAATTTCACAACTTCCAAATCTTTTCTAGTATTTTGGAAGCGAATGTAATTTCGCATTAACTCATCATACCAAAGAGCCCATTTCAAACCAAAACTCGTCACTTCCGCATGCATTCCATGAGTTCTTCCGATACATGGTGTATTTTGATAAAGATATGCTTTTTCTTTTATCACTGTTAATAGTTTATGTATATCATGTTCAATGATGACATTTGCTTTTTTTAATAAGAGACTATTAGCTGTATCAATAACATCCGTTGATGTAAGGCCATAATGAAACCATCTTTTTTCTTCCCCTAAGGAAAGACTAACACAACGCGTAAAGGCAATCACATCATGTTTTGTGATTGCTTCTAATTCATATATTTTATTTACATCAAAAGTGGCATTTTGATAAATCTTTTCATAATCAGATTTAGGGACAATGCCAAGAAAAGCATATGCTTTCAAACTTGCCAATTCTACATCTAGAAAGGCTTGAAACTTACTGTGATCATTCCAAATTTCGTCCATTTTCGGACTAGTGTAACGCTTTATCACAATTATCACCATCAATAATTATACCACATATCATATCAAAATAGCAATGATAACGATATCATTTATGGTGAATAATTTAAGTAAATTTCTTCTAAAATATGAAAAGGTGCTGGTCCAGTTTCTAGATAAATTGTATGAAATAAAAGATCAGAATATTCGTCTTGTAAATGATTACGAAAGGCAACTTTTAAATCTTTTAAGATATAATAGCTAAAATAATATTGTAAATAATTCGTTGGATTTTCAATTAAATCATAATAAAACTCTTGCACTTCATCATCAGTTAGTTCAAAATAATTCGATAAATAAGCTTTAGCTTTTTTTAAATCCCATCCTTCATAATTAATGCCAATATCAAGTAATCCTAACACTAAATAATTAATTGAATCATAAAATTCAAATACTTCTTGGGTTTTTTGATTACCCCCACCATATTTAATGACATAGTTTTCAACATACGTCGCCCATCCTTCCGCATACCCTGGATAAAATAAAATCTTTCTGACATTTGGAATAGAAGTATTTTTTAAATAGACATTTTGGTATAAATGACCAGGATATCCTTCATGAGCAATCGTTTGATATGTATAATTGCTTAAATTATTAAAATTTAAAGGATTAATATATATAACTTCTTCTTTATTATCATCAATTGGTGAAATAAAATACATTGCTGGAGCTGAATTTTCTTGCATTGATTCATGGATTTTTTTGATTTCATAGTCAATCGTAAGATTTAATTTTGGAAAATCATTTTCCATGGAACTAGTGAAGTGGGGGATTAAATCATCAATTTTCTTATTTTTCATGAAATCATAATATGTATATGTTGTAACATAGACGATATATTCTTTATTGTAATTCGTTAAGAGGGTTTCTAAAAGGTCTTCTAAATAAGCTTTGGCTTCAGGGATTGTGAAATTGGTGCCGGTAGCTTTTTGAAATAAAGCTTCATAATATTCTTTGCCATGAGGATAATTTGCAAGTGCTCCCGTATGATTTGAACTACCCAATAGTTTTTCAAGTTCATTTGAAAGATATATATATGCATTTATAAAATCATTTACGATTAAATGTTTATGAATTCTTTTTAATTCTTGTTTTTGATAATTATTTAGAAATGATAGTTTATCAATTTTATGATTAAAAATGGGAATTAAAAAATTTTCTTCATATGAGATAAACTCTTGACATTGGGCAATTGTTCGATTAATTAAAACATCTGGTAAACCCATATTTATATTTATTTTTTCATGTTCATAATTTATTAAATCTTCAAATGTATCTTGGGTAGTCTCTAGATATTTAAAATAATTTAAAATATCATTAAAGTCATCAAACCTATATTCAGCAAGCACAATTGGTAATTGGGCTTGATAACCTAAATGACTTTCAAGATAATTATCATAATAATAAAAATCTTTAAAAGCAAGTTCACGATCAATGTAATCAATTATAATTTGTTTGGTTAAGATATTATCAATTGATAAATTATTAAATGAGAGTAACGTTGCTTTTATTGATTCTAATTCTTGATAATATTCGATACTTCCTTCTTCACTTAAGGTAATGGGTTCAACCTTAGCATCTTCTAAACCATATTTTTCAGGGTAATATAAAGTATTATTAATATCTAAAGGATCATCACCTAAAAAAAATAAAAATAATTCATCGAGATATTTATTAAATCTTTTTTGCTCATTTTCCTTACTACAACCAATGATTAAAATAACGAAAATGACTAATGCTATTTGCAGAGCTTTTTTCATATTATAAATACCTTTCTAATTCCCAATTATGTATTAAGACTCGATAATCCTCCCATTCCATTTCTTTCGCAATTATATATTTTTCATAAATATGATTACCTAAAGCTTTTTTCATTAAATTACTTTTCTTGAATTCTTTAATGGCATCTTTTAGGTTTTCTGGCAAATTCAAGATTCCTTTTTGTTCTCGTTCTTCACGTGTATATAAAAAGATATTATCATAAACAGGTTCAACAATTTCATAGTTATTTTTAATACCTTCAAGTCCACAAGTCAGAATCGCAGCAATCGCTAGATATGGATTAGCAGCACAATCAACATTACGAATTTCCGTTCTTGTTGCTTCACCTTTGGCTTTTGGAATTCGAATCATTGCACTACGATTTGCATCGCTCCAACAGATATAACATGGTGCTTCATATCCTGGAACTAAACGTTTATATGAATTAACAATGGGGTTTGTTAATATTGACATTTCCCGTGCATGTCTTAAAATACCACTAATCCATCGCAAGCAAAGATCACTTAACATCATTTTATTGTTTGGATCATAAAATAAATTATTCCCGTCAAAATCTGTCAATGAACAATTTGTATGCATGCCGTTTCCAGCAATTCCCGCAACCGGTTTCGGCATAAACGAAGCATATAAATGATGACGTCTCGCAACTTGTTTAACAACATGTTTAAAGGTTTGAACATTATCACATGCTTCTAAAGCACTTGCAAAACGAAAATTAATTTCGTTTTGACCAGGACCAACTTCATGATGACTCGCTTCAACATTAAACCCCAACTTTTCAAGCTCTAAAACAATATCATGACGACAGTTTTCAGAAGCATCAAGTGGTGCCATATCAAAATAACTACCATGATCACTAAATTCTAAACTGACTTTACCGTCTTTATCTTCTTTAAACAAATAAAATTCCGGTTCTAAACCAATGTTTAAATCTTTAAAACCTAATTCTTGCATTTCTTTAATAATTCTTTTTAGATTGCTACGGGGATCGCCAATGAAACTAGTACCATCAAATGTATAAACGTCACAAATGATTCTTGCAACTTTTCCATAACCAGTACTTTCTAAAGGCAAGATTAAGAAAGTATCAAGATCTGGAGCAAGTAACATATCTGCTTCTTTAATGCGGACAAATCCTTCAATACTTGAACCATCAAACATTATTTTTCCGGCTAACACATCATCAATTTGCGATACTGGAACTTCAACACTTTTTATTGTTCCTAACATATCTGTAAATTGTAATCGCAAATACCGAACATCATTTTCTAAAATTTTAGCTTTAATATCATTTTTCATATATCCACCGCTATATTTTATACCAAATAGATAGATATATGCAAAATAAAAGAAGGTTCAAATGAACCTTCCCTTATTTTATTACCAAGTATATTGACCTGGAACTAATGCATTTAAGGTAATTGATTGACTCTGTCCATCTTTTGTAACTTTGATTGTATAAGTTACATTTGTTGTTTCTAATGGACGGCCAATGACACGACCAGTATTGTCAACGATATCAGGATTATGACTAGTAAATTCAACTTCATAATCACTAAATTCAGTTGCGACTTTATATTCAGCTTGAACTAATGTCTCGAATTCAGGAACTAAACCAGCAGTCAACATTGTACGAGGACATGGCTTACCACTGAAGTTATTATGATACATTACACGGTCAATACCTAAGTCATGTTCAACAAGTAAGCCTGCTACTAATTTTGCAAGGCGATGCCATGTAAAGTATACATCAGAACCATTATTAACAGCTGATTCAATACCAATACTATTATCATTTCCACCATGGTTAGAAATTAAACGATAATCAGTATTAAAGTAAGTCTTGTTCATCCAATAGTTGCCGTTTTCACCAACAGTTGTATAAATACCACTTCTGTTAATTTGTGCAATTCTTGGAGCCATAATCTTACTTTGAACGCCATTAATTACATAATATCCTTTTTCATTAATTGTTATAACTGGTTTTCCTTCACCTTCAGCTTTTACGCCTGTATCTAATAATTCGAATGGACGACTTCCGTCACCTGCATGCCATGCACGGACATCATCTTCGATTTGTTGGTAAACGCCATCATTACCGACAGTATAATGCCATGATGCACTCGTATTAGATGGGTTCGTACACCAACCAGAGTTAGCTTGAGCTGTTGAGCCAGCAGCTGATCCAGCAGTGTCATGAATAGTAATGAACTCAATATTAATCTTACGATCAGGTCCATTCCAGTTCTTAGCAGTTGCAGGCAACCAATTTTCAATGATTTCGATATCACCAAAATGATAATCAGATACGGATGTATAAATGCGATTCAAGAAGTCACCATTACCAGAATCACTACCAATATAATACAATTCTTCAGTTGTAACAACACCAGTATTAATACTGATTAAGTATAGTAAGAATTCATCAGTAATTTCATTTCCATATACAGTTAAACCAACTTGAGTGCTTACTTGCGTATCTTTAACTGTTGCAGTAATGAGAACTGTTCCTGAAGATTTTGCAGTTACAACACCATTGGCATCAACTGATGCGATATCATTATCTGATGAAGTCCAAACAATTTCTGTTTCATCAAGGTTATAAATTTCTGCTGATAGTTCAAGAACTTGATTTACTAATAAAGCACCATTACCTTCATATCGAACTTCGATACGTTGTTTTGGAACAACTTCAAATTCGAATGATGTAAAGACATCTTCATTTAGATTACTTACAACTGTAATTGTAACTTTTCCAGGAGTAAGAGCTTTAATTTTACCATCAGCAGTAACAGTTGCAACTTTCGCATCACTTGTTAAGTATGTTACATCATCATCACTATTTGCAGGAGTAACTTCAATTTCTAGTTGATGTTCTGTTAGAGCAACTAAAGAAGTAATTTTATTCTTGACATTAATAGCGGTTGGAACACCTGCGACAAGTGCTGCAATTACTTCATCATATGCAGCTACAGTTTGATAATTATCTTTATAGCTTGCTAAGTTCATAAATTTAGCACTATGAGCTGATAAATCAGTAATAACATTGCCACTATTATCTAAGTATAAGTTCTTATCAAAATTCATTGTTGTTGGATTTGATGTTGCATTATCAGATCCAGTCCAGTTTCGATAATAATATGTTGTAGGAACACCAACAAATTTATTGTGATTTACAACTGCTGTCCATGGATAATTTTGATGGTTATAAGCAGTACCATTATTACGAATATGAATATAGTTTTCGCATTTTTCAAATGTATTATAAAGAATCTTAATGTCTGTACATTTTTCTTGATAATTACGCATCGAAATCGCGCCAGAATAAGTTGTTTGTGCTTTTCCAATATTCTTAAATGTATTGTTCGTTATTTCGATTACAGTTTTAACTATTTGATCGCCACCATAAATTCTAAAGTAAATACCATTATATCCGCCTAATGTATCATTACTAAAAACGTTATTATCAAAAATTAAATTACCTTGGTTAAAGCCACCCGTATCAAAACGAATCGCATCACGATCAAAGTTAAGGAATGTATTGTTTTTAACATACACATTTGTTACACGTGCAAAATTAATATTAACATCAGATACGTTACTAAACTTATTGAACTTAAATGTAAAATCAACAAGTTTATTATCATTGCCATTAGCAAATGCTAAGAATCCAGATGTATAACCTGCAGTTTCTTGCCATGCAGTAGTTGCATCTGTAGTATCATATACGTAATTATAAATGAACTTAAAGTTTTTAACACCGGCAGTATTAGTAATGCGACCATTACCAGTAAAGGCAAGACCATTGAATGTGATATTTTCAAGATCACCAGATAAAGTAATTTTACCTTTGATTACTGCTTCTGGATTTCTTGTTGCCTTATTTGGATCAACATTTGCATTTGGTCCTAATATTGTAATATCACTTGCATTAATCGTTACATCTTCTTCATGTGTACCAACGACATAAACATAACGACTTGAAGCAGCGACAGCATCACTTAATTTTGCGAAGGCTGTTTCGCCAACAACAAATTCCATATCTTTATAAGTAACAACTGTTCCATTAGCAGTTCCGGCTAATTCTGGATTTGCATATGTATCAACTTTTTCATTGATTTCCCATTTTGCATATAAATCATAATTTTGACCATAATCAATTTCATCAAATGGGCCAAAAGTAAAATATTCATTACCATACCAACCTAAGAATGTATATCCTTCTCTAGTAGGTTCATGTAAAGCAATTGGTAAATCAAAAATTGAATAAACAGTGATATTATTTTCAGGATTATTTTCGCCACCGTTTAAATGATATTCAATGGTATATGTATATACTTGATTCCATCTAGCATATAAAGTTAAATCATTAGTAATTGGCGTATTAAAATCAAATTCATTTGTAAAGTTAGGATCGGTATACCAACCACAAACTACATATCCTTCACGACGAATTTTTGGTTTTGTTACTAATTGACCTTCAGCGACAACTAGTGGATCAATGTATTCTACACCTTCAGCATAGAATAATACTTCATAATTATCTAACCATTTTGCATATAGTGTTAAGTTTGAATTGATTGGAGTATTAAAATCAAATGCTTGCGTCAAATTGGAATCAGTGTACCAGCCACCAAATGTTTTATCTTTCTTGGTTGGATCAGCTGGTTTTGTTGCCTTTTGACCTGCAGTTACAACTTGATCATCAACTTTGCTACCGCCTTTTTCATCAAATTCAACTGTATATGTTTCTGGTTCAGGTTCAACAACTGTTACTTCAACATGTGCGGAAACGCTTCCACAAGTAGCTGTAATTGTCGCTTCTCCTGCACCTACAGCTGTAATAGTTCCATTATTTACTGTTGCAACATCTTCGTCACTTGTAGTCCATGTAACGGTTTTATCTGTTGCATTTTCAGGCAAAACTGTGGCAGTCACTGTCTCAGTATCACCAACAACCATTTCTAACTCTCCTTCACTTAATTCAATGCTTGTTGCTGGAACATTTTTCTTACCGCCACGACAAGCAATTAAGATGAAGGAAAGGAACAACATTACAAAAACAATGCCAAGCTTTTTAAGTAATCTTGACTCGTTTGAGATCATATTTTTCCTCCTCTACTTTCGCCATAATTATATCACGAAATAAAAACGATTTCAACCCAAGAAAAGAAAAAAATGAAGCTTATGCTTCATTCTCTTCGATATTATGAAATAATTCTTGGACTTCGTCAATATCATCTAACATCGCTTTAAATCTTTCAAAATGTTCAAGATCTTTTTCATCTGTTAATGTTGTATATTGGAGTGGAATCCAAGCAATATGATCTTCTAAGAAATTAACATCTGGCATTGCATTTTCCAATACTTCTTTTACTTTCGCATATTCTGTACTTGGTGCATAAACAGTAGTTAAACCATCTTCATATACAATATCATCAACTTCACAGTCAGCTGCGATCAAGGCTTCTAATGTTTCTTCATCATTTAAACCTTCATAACTGAAGACAGCTTGATTTTTAAACATATGTACAACACTACCGTCAACACCCATTTTAAAACCACATCTAGTAAATGCAACCCGAATATCGGCAAATGTGCGATTGGTATTGTCAGTCAAGCATTCAACAATAAACATTGAATTATTAGGACCAAATCCTTCATAACGTGCTGGATAGTATTCATCTGCTTGACCTCCTGCTGCTTTTTCAATTGCACGTTTAATAACATCAGCAGGAACATTTTCACGCTTTGCTTTTTCAATTTCTTTGCGAAGACTTAAATTTAAATCAGGATTCGGTTCACCACTCTTTGCTGCTAAATAAATTAAGCGTCCATATTTTGCATTAAGTTTACTTTTTTTAGCGGCAGTTTTCGCCATTGAAGCCGCTCGTACTTGATAAGCTCTTCCCATAATAACACCCTAACTTTCAGACATATTATACCACAGATATAAGGATTTGTACAAGAAAATCCTGAAATTAATTAAGATTGATGGCTTTGATTAAGGTACTATTGTCATCATCTTGATTATATTCCCAGTTCATGACGCCACCAAGATTATGATCTAGAACATATTGACATTTACAGGCAATGGATTTAGGATCATCATATGAGATAAAAGTATTATTCCCATATATCCAACTTGCTTTTGCATCTTCATCATAATATACTTGATATCCGTCATGATTTAAATATTCGGAAATAATTCTTCGATAAGGTATTCCACTACGATTACAACTTGGAGCTCCGATTCCATTTTCACCATCAGCGGTTGTTGTAAAGAGATGACCGAAGAAAGCTAAACCGACGATAACTTTTTCAGGAGCAATTCCAGCTTTGATATACGCTTTAACTGCTTCATCAACACTTAAATTGCTAAGTTTTGATGGATATAAATTTGTATGATGAGTTGTAATTAAAGTGCGATAATCAATTAAATCATATGTCATGAGATGTAAATAATCTAAAACGTCATTTAATTTCGGAATATCATAATAATTATTGGCAGCATAAGGGCTTGCGGAAACGGCAATACTTAAAATTAATTCCGGATTAACTTCATCAAGGGCGCGACGTAATTCTTGCATGAAAAGTGTAAAATTATCTTTATCATTTGGACTGGATGCTA
>DATCKF010000037.1:0-5240 GCA_036562395.1 Bacilli bacterium | reverse complement strand
AATTCTTCTTCTTAATAAGCCAATATTAATATTTAAAGTTTCGGTAAAACCATCATGGCTACCACGAACAACTTTTTCTAAATCTGGTTCCCCAATGCTTCGGATTGGATAACCTCGAGTTTCAATTGCTAAGGCTTGATTACAGCCTTCAATTATTAATACTATTACCCCACTTAATACATGATCATAAATATCATTAATCTTATCGACAATTAAAACTGTTTTATGAGTGATATTATTATAAATAATTTCAAAATAATTTTGATTAGATACATCTTGAGGTAAATCAAGAATCTGATTTAAGACGCCAATTATTTCTAGATTATCGACAAGACCATCAAGATAATACATTTGAATTTTCTTATTGAAAATCGTAAAAGGGCGACTCTGAACATCATATGCTTTTCCAACTCCTAATATTTCATCAATGATTGCTTTATTTTCCTCAAAATCATTTGTTAAGAACATTTTAACCTCGAGGTTTAAAAATTACAGATGCAAAAAAGGCAAAGATTATCGCTGCAGCAATACCAGCTGCAGTCATATCAAAGACACCAGTAAGTATTCCGATATAACCAACTTCTTCAGCTTTGGTTACAGCAGCATGAACTAAAGAGTGACCAAACGAAGATATTGGAAGACTTGCTCCAGCTCCACCAATTTTAATCAAGCGATCATATACGCCACCGATATTTAGTACTGCTCCAAGAAAAACAAAAAGCGAGGTGATATAAACTGGCATCAATTTAAATTTATCCATAAGTATTTGCCCAATGGCACATATTAATCCACCAATTAAAAACGCATATATTATCGTCATGATGTCACCCTTTCTAAAACAATTGCATGAGCAATTGCTGGTATTGTTTCTTTTTGACTCATTATAATTGGATTTAATAAGGCTCCAGTTGCTACTGCTAACACTTTATTTAGTTTTCCAGCAAGCAGTTGTTTACGAATAACCGTATATAAAACTGCTGGAAGACATCCACAACCACTACCACCACTAAATACTTCTTGGGTTTCACGATCATATATTAAAAGTCCACCATCGCGATGTTTTGAAGAAAGATCAATATCAAATTCTTTGCATAATTTTAATAACATATCCGTACCATAATAAGAAAGATCACCGGTGATGATTAAATCATATTCATTTTCATCAATATGAAAATCCATAAAATGTTGACGAATGGTATGAAAAGCAGCAGGAGCCATTGCCCTACCCATATCTAATGGATCGTTAATTTTGGCATCCAATATTCTTCCAATCGTTGCTTTGGTGATTTTAATTTCCGAAGACCTTCGAGATATTAAAGCTGCTGTCCCAGCAGTAACGGTAGCATTAGATGTTTCTGGTTTCTGCCCACCATATTCGGTAGGATAACGATATTGTCTTTCGCTTGTTGCATAATGACTTGACGTTGCAACAATTACATTTTCGCAATTATGGGAATCAATTAAATTACCACCAATAATAATTCCTTCCGTACTACTTGCACAAGCATTAAATATTCCTAAATAAGGAATATCATAATCGCGCATAACATAATTACCAATAATGATTTGATTATTTAAGTCACCGCTAATTATACAATCAACGTCCTTTAATTCTAAATTGTTCTTATTTAAACACGTATTAAAAGCATTGCGATATAACATCATTTCCGCAAGTTCCCAAGACTTTTGTCCACAATGCAAATCATCATAATGATGATCAAAATAATCTTTTAATGGACCTTCATTTTCTCTTGGGCCAACAACTACTCCTGTATTATGCAAATAAAGTTTATTAAACTCAAGACTTTGTTTTCCTACTTTCATCCGAACAACCTCGAAAATACATAAACAATTGTTCCCACAACAAAAGCACTGACAACCCCTACAACTATCACACTTCCTGCCAATTTAAACATATTCGTAATTATTCCTTGGACTAAGCCTTCACTTTTTGATTCAATTGCACTACTGGTCATTGAATTTGCAAAACCAGTTATCGGAATAATTGAACCAGCACCAGCAAATTGACCGATTTTATCATAAACACCAAGGCCAGTGAGTAATGCCCCTAAAAAAACCATAATTGCAACACTAATATTATTTGCTAGTTCTTTTTCTAAATTTAAAACCTTTTGAAAAAATTCAATAAATAGTTGGGCAATTGTACAAATAATGCCACCAGAGATAAAAGCTTGAAAAGCATTTTTCAGAATCGGACGTTTGGGTTCGGTTTCCTGTTTTACTTTCTCAATTTTTTGATTCATAATCTCACCTTAATTTATTATGAGATTTTCAAGCCAAGATTATACAAAAAAATTCCCTAGTGGGAATTTCTTAATTTCGTTAAGGCTAAATTTTCTAAACGAGATATTTTCGATTGCGATAATTTTAATTTCTTCGCAATTTCCGCTTGCGTATAGCCTTTATAATATTTAAGCATAATAATTTCTTGACTTTTTTTATCTAAATCATGCAATATATCAAAATCAAATCGCGGATTATTATCAGCAACAAGTCCTAATAATTCCATATCTTCATATTTTTGATTTAAAGATATGATTTGATCTTGATAATTAAGTGCAAGTAATATTTTTTCTTTACTTATTTTGAGGTGTTCACTTAAAGCCGAAATGGAGAGATTTTCATCACATGATTTAATCGCTTTGATGATTTTATACATATCTTTACTTAATTTAATCATTCGATTATTTCGCATTTCTTTTTTAATTTCCCCAACAATATAATATGTTGCATAAGTTGGAAAACTGGCATTTTTCGATGGATCATAATTTTTAGCCGCTTGATGTAATCCCATTAGTCCAGCTTGGACTAAATCATCACGATCATAATATTGATTATTCATCCTTTTCACAATCTTAAAAACTAAATCGACATATCGATAAAAAAGTTCATTTCCTAAATCGGCAGTATTTTCGTGCATATAACAGTCGTTCCCTCATCCACCGAAGATGTTATTTCCATCTCATCAGAGAAGATATCCATGATTGTAAATCCTAATCCTGCACGTTCTTCTTGTAATTTGGTTGTGAATAAAGGTTCTCTTGCTTTTTCGATATCTGGAATTCCTACTCCTTCATCTTTCACAATTATCGTTAATTTATTATCTTCAAGATATAATTCTAAATAAACAGATTTTTTTTCATTTTGATTATAGCCATGAATGATTGCATTTGTAACTGCTTCACTAACGATTGTTTTTATTTCATTGATGACGTTGATTGTTAAATCGAGATCTAAAACAAAAGCTGCTGCTGCCGCTCTTGCAAAGGTTACATTTGCCAGTTTTGCACTAAACTCCATTTTCACAATATTCCTCATTTAAACCACCCCTAAATAATTATTTACTTCATCTTCATCTTTCTTGATCACACATATTTTGGTTAACCCAGATAACATGACAATTCTTTTGATATTGTCATTCAAAGAACATAAAATAATTTCTCCCCCTTGAGGACGGATCTTTTTATATCGTCCGATAATAAATCCAACCCCACTACTATCCATAAAGTCAAGTTCTCGAAAATTTAAAACGAGGTGCTTAATCATATATTTGTCGATTAATTCCATTACCCTCACCCTTAAATTTTCAACGCTATTTTGATCTAACTCCCCATCCAGTCTAACATAAAGAATATGTCTTTTGATAAACATTTCTACTCTTAATGTCATTCTCTTCATCCTTTCACTGCTATTATTCTATCAAAAGCCTCATTTAAACTTCAAGAACAAGACAAAATATCTCATTAATTTTATCAAAAAGAAATGCAAAAAATGTCAAAATATGAGGATTTTTTATATTTCTCATATCAAGTTGTAAAAGTTTAACTACAATATTAATATATATGAATAAATATAAATAATTAGAACTATTTTATGATATAATTCTTTTAGGAGAAGTTTATGAAAAAAGCGTTAATATATTTTTCCCCAACGGGAGCAACTAAGTTGATTAGTGATTATTATCAGATGAATCTATCTGATTATGAAGTTATTGAAATAACAAATAATCAAGAGTTCAAAGATGAATATTTCATTCTCATATTATCCTTTCCGATTTATGGGCAAGGAATTCCAAAGGTTGTAAAAAAAGCAATAAGATCCTTAAAAGGTAAATATGCAGTTATTAATGTTACTTATGGAGGAGTATCTTGGGGAAGAGGTTTAAAAAAAGCAGCAAACATTTTACATCAAAATGGCTTTAAAATCATTGGCGGAGCAATTATCCAAACCAAACATACATATAGTAATAATCCTTATTTTCACAATTATCAAAACTTAAATCCAATTATAAATAAATTAAGAAATGAAGAATATACAGAAATTAAAATTCCAAGACAAGCACAAAATATTTTATCTTATCTCTTCCCGTCATTACGAATGCGTCTTTCAATCAAAATTATCCATAATCAAGATAAATGTCAGAAGTGCTATAAATGTATTAACCATTGTCCTGTCCAAGCCCTTACAACAAATTTTAAATGCAAGCGAAATTGCATAAGGTGCTTAAGATGTGTAAAAGTATGTCCTCATCAAGCTTTAAGTTTTAAGCATAATGTCTTTTTAAAACTATATTTAAAAATGTTTTTAAAAAAACACAAATCTCTATTTTATTATTAAAACAAAAAGACCTTTTTAAAGGTCCTTTTTTAGATATTGCTGCATAATTTCACATTCATATGGTGGAGTTAATGAAAATCCTAAACTGTTTTTAATCTCTAAAATTGCTTGGGATTTTGTTAAGTTATGATCTCTTGATGCCAGCGAAAGTTCGATTGCAGAAAAAGGAATCATTGTTGATTTCATTTCATAGAAACGAATGAATTGAGTATATTCCTTACATTTTTCAATTTGACAGCTTGTATGCAACCCTTTATTTTCATCATTTGGTCCTACCCATCCTATTTCTCGAATCAACAAATCCTTAATTTTAGTCCAATTATAAATTCCATCTTTACTTATTTCATTAAAATCAATATGAACTAAGGCTGGAATATTTCCGGTAATTGAAGAATTACGAATTGCTTTTTTCAATGGCTTTACAATTGCGGGAACTTCATGGATGGATTTCGTAATATTTGTTAGAAAATCATTTTGATAACCAAAAACTTTTTTAATCCAGACATCTCCATATGCTAATTGTTTCATCACCGCAAGTGTATGGAATTGTCCTTTTTTAAATGGTTTACGGAGTGTTAAAACACGAGGTAAATTAATTAAAA
>DATCKF010000030.1:0-1869 GCA_036562395.1 Bacilli bacterium | reverse complement strand
ATTTAATTTGATATTTTGATAAAGTCACGATAAAATTACTAAGACTAATTATATCTACTTTAAGAATAACTTGATTTTGCTTTTCTCTTATTGTAACAATATTAAACTTCTCATTTAAGAATTCATCAAAATTCTTTTTATCCAAAAATTCAATTTTATATTCTCTTTGTTCAGGATTATTAATCTTCTCCATTTCAGCAATATCAATAATCTTACCATCTTTAATTAATGCAACACGATCACATAATTCTTCGAGTTCTTGAAAGATATGACTACTTATTAATATCGTCTTACCTTTACTTTTTTCTTTTTTCAAAACTTCAAGAAATGATTTTCTCATTAACGGATCAAGTCCTGTAGTTGGTTCATCTAATAGTAAAATATCTGAATCATTCATTAAGGCAGCAATGATTGCAGTTTTTTGTTTCATTCCTTTACTCATTTTCCTAGGATTAGCACGTAAATCAATTTGTAAAATCTTTACTAATTCATTGGCATATGATAAATCCTTAATGTTTAAGAATTCAGCTTGAGATTTTATGAAAGCTGTTCCTGATGGTAAATCAGGAAAGGCAATCTCACCTGGAACATAACCTATATATCTTTTTGTTTCTGTTGCATCTTTATAGGCATCTAGTCCGCGAATATCGATACTTCCCATGTGAGGTTTTAGAAAACCCATAATATGTCTAATGGTTGTGGTCTTACCACTACCATTTGTTCCAACAAACCCAAATATCTCCCCTTTTTTGAGGGTGAAATTGATATCAAAAACACCACGATGATCACCATAATCTTTGGTTATATGTTTTACATTAATATCTGTCATGTTTATACTCCCTTTAATTGCATATCACCCATATAATATTGCATAAAATATTCTTCCAAAGTTATCTTTTCATGAGTGAAATCTTGGATGTGAAAAGAACTTAAATCAGAAATTAACTCATTAATATCTTTATCATTGACTTGAATATATAGAACTCTATCTTCTTGTTTATCAATGATTGCATAATCATTTTGATTAAGTATACTTCTTAACTGATTTGCTTCTTTAACATCACTTAACACAACGCGATAAATTTTATTATCAGCGTGCTTCAATTTCGACATCGGAAATTCATCAATAATGTGTCCAAGTTTGATGATGGAAACACGATCACATACTGCTTCGACTTCTGAAAAGATATGACTAGATAGTAAGATCGTCTTACCTCTTTCTTTCTCTCTTTTAATAAATTGAATAAATACTTCTTGCATTACAGGATCTAAACCTGAAGTTGGTTCATCTAATATTAAGATTTGCGGATCATGCATAAAGGCAACAACAATTGCCAGTTTTCTTTTATTCCCAAAACTCATCCGTTTTGTTTCTCCACTCGGATTAAGTTCAAATAGTTTTATTAACTCATTAGTACGCATATCACTATCCATATTTCTTAGCTTTTTCATCATATCAATAAACTCCCAACCAGTTAACCCATCAGGTAAAGATATTTCACCTGGTAAATATCCAACCTCCTTTAACAATGTATTGTAATGTGTAAAAGAGTCCAAACCATATATTTGCGTATGGCCACTATCCGGTTTGGAAAAACCCATTAAATGTCTAATAGTTGTTGATTTACCAGCACCATTAGGTCCTAAAAAGCCATAAACTTCACCTTTATCAATATAAAAACTAACATTAAAGACTCCGCGATTATATCCGTAATCTTTTGTTAAATTGTTTACGACAATTATACTCATAATTCCCCCTCTTTCACGTGTATATTTTTATACATGTGTTCAATTTTGTATATAATATTTTATCACTGATAATAATAAAATTCAATATACAAAATTTAGAGGATTTGTTCAATTTTGTAC
>DATCKF010000006.1:0-3808 GCA_036562395.1 Bacilli bacterium | reverse complement strand
CTTTAGATTTTTCAAAATACATGGTAAACCCTCACTTACATATAATATAGACATATTATACCATATTTTACCATTTATGTCAATTTCTTTATTAAATAAAAAAAGGTCGTTGACTTTGTCAACAACCTGAGACTAAGAAGTTATCTTAGTCTTTTTTTGGCAAACACTATATACTATAAATTATTCTTCATCTTCGTCTTCTTCATCATCTTCATCATATTCTTCTTCTTCGCTATTAATGTAAGTGTCAAGAAGATCTTCAATCATTTCCCATTCTTCATCAGTTTCAATGTCATGTAGTTCGCCGATACTATCATCCTCTTGAGGTTCATATGAAGCAGCAATGACTTCAATTTCCTCATCTTCCTCATTTCCAACAGGATAGAATAAAACATAATTCTTATTGAATTCTTCAGATTTGTAAGTAAACAAAATCTCACAAAGAACTTCATTCCCGTCTTGATCAATGTAGGTTAACTTGTTATCATTTTCCATAATTTTTCTCCTTTATTTTGAAATAGAATCTAAATAAGTTTGAAGTATAATGCTTGCTGCTAGTTTATCAATATTTTTTTTTCTTTTTTGACGACTAATATCAGCTTTAATCATCACTTGATCGGCGATTTTTGATGTTAACCGTTCATCTATCATTATAACTTCAAGTAACAACTCACTCTCAAGCATTTTTTTGAATTGCAAACAATATTCTGCTTGAGGACCAATTGTACCATTCATATTCTTTGGAAGACCTAATACCACTTTTTGTATTTTATGTTCTTCCACCAATATTTTAACATACTCCAAGGCCATTTGCAAATCATTTTTATTAATTTTGTATGTGCCGATGGGATTAGCAACAATCCCTAAAGCATCACTAATGGCAACGCCTAACGTAACACTACCCAAGTCAAGTCCTAATATTTTCATAATGAATTTTTAATTACTTCAAAAATTGTTGATAAAGCTTCCTCAACTTTTGAAGGATCCTTTCCACCAGCTTGTGCAAAATCTTTTCGACCTCCGCCATTTCCATTGGTGATAATTGCTGCTTGTTTTACAAGATTTCCAGCATTTAAGCTATCAATCTTATTCTTGCAAATAAAGATAACTTTACCATCGTTGATAACACTAATAAAGACGATACAATTATTCATTTTATCAGCAAGACGATCAACTAAATCTTTTACAAGCTCAATATTTTCATTAGTGAGTTTTGTTACTAATACTTGATAGTTGTTGACTACTTTTACTTCATTTAGATATTTATCTAGAGGTATTGTCTTCTTTTCTAAAATTTTATTATTGATTTCTTTTTCCAGATCTTTTGCAATTCCTCTAATTGTGATTAATTCTTGATGACGATTAATAACTAATTGATAACTTTCGCAAGCATCACTTAATTGAAAATCAATTTTTTGAATTTCAATATTATTATCTTTTGCAATATCTTGTAAATTATTAATCTTTTCAAGATTTTCATTAATTTCTTTATTAATGTTTGATAAAGTTAGAGATAATGCAGTTGTAATGTAATTTCCGGTTGCAGCTTCAAGACGATAAATTCCTGAACCTTTACTTTCGACGGTAAGGATTGCAAACTTCTCAATGTCATTAGTATTATTTACATGCGTTCCTCCACATAATTCTTTTGAGAAATCCATATCAACAACTCTAACGACTTCGCCATATTTTTCACCGAATACTGCTTGCACACCTAAAGCTTTAGCTTCTTTTAAAGGCATATTTTTAATAATTACTTGATGGCATTTTTTGATTTCTTCATTGACTAAAGCTTCAATGGCAAGAATTTGCTCATTCGTTGGCATTGAAAAATGGTTGAAATCAAAGCGTAAACTATCATTATATACTTGAGAACCTTGTTGATAAATGTGGGAACCTAATACTTTTCGTAATGCTTCATTTAAGAGGTGGGTAGCAGAATGGTTTTTCGCAACATCACTTCTAAACTCTTCATCAACATTTAACATGACTTCATCATTAACAGCAATTTCTTCATCGATATTAACAATTGAACCATGTTGATGATTTGGAAGTTTAATAGTATTAGTTACGAGATAATTTTTCCCTTTAAAGCTGATTGTACCTTGATCACCAATTTGTCCTCCAGATTCAGCATAAAATGGCGTTTTATCAAAGACAATGATAATGTTACCTTTTGCTTTAGTAACATTTTTTCCATCTTTAAAGATACCAACAACTTTACTTGTTGTTGATAAAGTATCATAACCAACAAATTCGCTTGCTTCAGTAAACTTCATCATATCTTCATTTTGTGTAGTCATTGATTGATCATTATTTCGAGCTTGGCGAGCACGTTCTTTTTGAGCTTCTAATAAACTAATAAAACCTTCCTCATCGACTGTAAAGTTATGTTCTGCAGCTATTTCTTTAGTTAATTCAAAAGGAAAACCAAATGTATCATATAATAAGAAAGCAATTTCTTTATCAACAACTTTTTCTTGATTCGTTTGTAAATAATCTAATAAACGTTTTTCACCAAATTCTAAGGTTGCCAAGAATCTTTCTTCTTCAATTTTAATTTGCTTAGTTATTAATTCTTGTTGTGGTTTTAAGTTAGTATAAAACATTCCCATGTTTTCAACAACCACACTTACAAGTTTATACATAAATGGTTCATTCATTCCTAATTGACGTCCAAATCTTGTTGCTCTTCTTAATAATCTTCTTAAGACATAGCCACGTCCTTCGTTAGAAAAACTAGCACCATCACTTAAAGCAAAGACAACGCTTCGTAAGTGATCACTAATTACTTTAAATGCCATCTGTCCTTCATATTTGACATTTGTAAATTCACTGCATTTGTTAATGATCGGAATGAATAAATCAGTTTCATAATTTGTTTCCGCATTCTGAAAAATACAAGCAACCCGTTCAAGTCCCATTCCCGTATCAATATTTTTACTTGGAAGTTCTTGATATTCTTCACGTTTCTTTCCAGCTTTGGCATTAAATTGACTAAAGACGATATTCCATATTTCAATATAACGTTCATTATCAATATCTTCCGCAATCAATCTTGTTCCAAGATTTTCAGGATCATATTTTATGCCACGGTCAAAAAAGATTTCTGTATCAGGTCCACATGGCCCTTCGCCAATCTCCCAGAAGTTTCCAGGAACTTTAATAATATGAGTAGGATCAACTCCTAGTTTTATCCATTGCTCAATTGTTTCTTCATCCCCAGGATAGACTGTAAAATATAATTTATTGATATCAATATCAAAATATTGAGGTGATGTTAATAGTTCAATTGCATATGTTAATGCTTCTTTTCTGAAATAATCACCAATTGAAAAGTTACCTAACATTTCAAAAAATGTATGATGACGAGCAGTTCTTCCGACATTATCAATATCATTCGTTCTAATGCATTTTTGAGCATTTGCAAGACGTTTATTGCTTGGAATTTCCCGACCATCAAAATATTTCTTTAATGGTGCAACCCCAGCATTAATCCATAATAAACTTGGATCATTTTGGGGAATTAATGGTGAACTTTCAATAATATCATGTCCTTTACTTTTCCAAAACATTAACCACATATCTCTAATTTCATAACTTTTTAATATTTTCATTCCTACCATCTCCTTTATAATTTTAAAAAAACCTATATAGCAAAAAAGCCATATAGGAACGAATTAATCGCGGTACCATCCTACTTCATAGTAAAACTATGCACCTTAATTTTTGTTAACGCCAAAGTACGTGAATGATTAGTTCAGACTAGAAAGTAGCATTTATTAGGCTTATAATAAGTATCACACCA
>DATCKF010000003.1:0-2101 GCA_036562395.1 Bacilli bacterium | reverse complement strand
ATATTTCACCTTATTTTCAACAATATGATCCAAATCAAGTGTACAAAAGCCAATAGAATCTGCATAATAACGATATGTTGGATGTCCTACGACATCGTTACGAAGATGCTTTATCTCTCTTAAAGAATCATTTTGATTAATATTAACAAAGATCTTATTGACATTTGTTGCTTTACCAATGGTATATAAAGAATCTATCGCAACAAATAAACCTTGTAAAAGTCCAAAAAGTAATAATAATTTATCACTGTTTGTCTTTACAGTTAAATATGTATTACGATATTTCGTTGCTAAGAGGTTCATATTTTCTAAAGTATGACAAGATGTTTTGGCCATTTCATAAGCAAAATCATCTTTAAACAATAAATAAGCAATATCTTTATGGATAATTACCTCTAATAATTGATGTAATCGATTCCTATTTATTTCAACATCTTTCATATTTACACTTCTTTTATAACCTTATCAGTACGATATATACATTTTTCATAATCATTGTAACGGTAATTAGTAAGTAACGGTAGATTAAATCTCTTTGCAATACCAATCACTTCTTGACGTCTCTTGGTATCAAGACCGATATTTATCATAATTCCATCAATATTTAAATCGATTAAATCATAAATGGATACATATTCAAACAATTCTTGATCAAAAAAGACTCTAAATCCTAAAGATTTTAATTTCGGTACAATTTTACATATATTTTCATCATAATGATCAAGACAAATAATAATGTTATTAGCTGCTTTAAATTTTCGCTTTTGATAAAGATTAATTGCTGATGTGACTGTTAAGTTAAGATAATAATTAACATGAATATTTTGATTTACAAAATTATTAAATATTGCTTCATCATATTCCATCAATAAATCTTGATCAAGGAAATTTCGAATATTATCTTTGGAAGTAAGACCATTAACCTTGCATTTAACTTCATATGATTTTTTATCTGAATCGAGTTCTTGATACCATATTTCTAAAGGTGCTGTAAGCATTTTTTTCACTAAATTATTGATGCTAACTTTCTTGAGATATTGTTGATACATTTCATCTGTAAAATAAGTAATATGATGATCTAAATTAATTTTTGAAAATTTGATTACTTCATCAATATTAACTAAATCACGTGGATAACGAACGATTGCAACCTTATTATTTAACGCTCTTACATACTTATCAAGTGTTCTTTGATTAACTTCATTTTCCATGATAATAACATAAGTACCATCGGTTAAATAGTAAGGTGGTATGCCAAAAACTTGCGTGATATGATCATAATCACGATCATCACCTTCAATTCGAATTAAAGAAAATGCAAATTCAGGATTATTTGTTTGTTTCTTTAAATCTTGAACTTTTTCAAAGAATTTATCATCATTAGGTTTAGCAGCGATTTGAAGTTCTTGGAGGGTTAATGTTGAAAAAAAGAATAAAATTTTATCATGTGTAAATGGAGATATTTGTTCATGAACTAATAAATATCGATCATTAACCTTAAGATGATATTCTAAATCATAAGTTTGGGGACTTGAAAAGTCAAGTTCTTGATATTTGGAAACATCACTTTTCGCAATCATTTCCATGTAATTATCTAGTGATATAAGATTATCTTTTAGTTCTAAAAGTTTCTTTAACTCATCACTCAAAATTAATTTATTATAGTCATGAATGATGGTATAGATATTATTATTAGTAATAATACGGTCTAAAACAAAATCATAAATATGTTCATTTATTTTTAAATATGTATTTAATATTTTGACTTCCAGAAGTTTTGTTGCAACTTTCAATATAATATTATTTTCAAGTGCTGTAAAATCAGTATATTGTGATTCATATATAACAGTTGCAAATAATTCTTCACCGCGATAATTTGGAATAGCATATAAATAGTTTATGCCAAAATCTTTATACTTCTTTTGAGTATTGACATCAAGCAATTCTAAATTTGTTTCATTTAAATCAACAATGATTTCATTTCCATGATTAATCATCGCTTCAACAACCGTATTTTTTAGATTATCAAACGATATTGTTCTTTCATATAATCTTTCTTTTTTATAGTTATACGTTGTGATATTATCTTTTTGTCCTAAGA
>DATCKF010000001.1:0-4362 GCA_036562395.1 Bacilli bacterium | reverse complement strand
AACACATGCCCTCATGTATCTAACTTGTGCTCAAAAAAATCTTTTTGGTTTAATTTATGGATTAAATAAAGCTAGTTGGCATGTTCGAGCATCAAATCCTTTGGTGTTTGCGGAAGCGTACAATGATTTTTATGGAGCTGTCTTAAACAGTTTTCAAAATAAAACGATGATCCATATTTGTGATGGAATCATTGGCTTAGAAAAAGAAGGTCCAAGTACTGGAGGTTCACCTAAAGAAGCAAATGTGATTCTTGCATCACTTGATGCTGTCAGTCTTGATCGTGTCGCGATTGAAGTTACTGGACTTGATTATCATAAGTTTATATTGAATAAAATTGCAAATGATCGTAACTTAGGTGTTGGGAACCTTAAAGATATTGAAGTTGTAGGAATGAAAATTTCGGATTTTAATGACTTAAAATTCATCCCTGCAAACAATCCTTTATCAATTAGAGGTTTACGTTTGTTAAAGTATAAAAGTTTACGAAACCTTATCCTTGAGCATCCTACCATTAATAAAACTAAATGTTTAAAATGTGGTGAATGCGCAAAAATATGTCCACCGAAAGCTATGAAAATTACCACTGGCACATTCCCTAATCTTGATAAAAAAGATTGTATTCGTTGTTGGTGTTGTGCTGAGGTATGTCCAATCAATGCAATTGCGAAAAGTAAGCGACCACTACTTGGTAAAATATTATTAAAATATTAAAAAGAACCATCAGGTTCTTTTTAATTTAATAACAGAAAAAAAGTCTATCAGGTAGACTTTTAATACAATCTCCTTGGATATAAATAAACGGGATATACATATTGTGGATAAACATAACGTGGATATTGATAATAATAAACAGGATAATAAGGTATTACTACTGGTTGTGTTCTTAAATTTGTTTCGGGTTCTTCATCATCCTCATTTTCTTCTTCTTTTTCTTCTTCCTTTTTACTTACATCTTTTGTTTCATCAATATTTTTCGTAACAATCGGATTAACGTTAGTTTGTTGAATCTCGGTTGTTTCTTTATCAACTTCAAATTGCTCTTCGGGTTCAACTTCTTTATTTGTATTTCCATCTAATTCATAAAATTGTGAATGAGTAAATTCATTATCATGTACTTGCGTTCCAAGATTTAATTTCGGATAATAGTCTTCAACAAACGGTTCCATCTGCGTAATATCTTGATCAACTGCTTCTGGAATAACAGGAATTTTGATTTTTGTTCCTGGAATCAGACGATCCCATACACGAATATGCTTGTTCTCTTTCTTTAATTCTTCTTCCTCCAAGTTGTATGCAAACGCAATTTGACTTAAAGTTTCACCATTACGAACGATGTGAAATTTCATAATCCTCCTTTTTTCAAAAAATCGTTGTTAGCCAACGATTTTTGATTCATCAATGAAATTCTCGTTAATTTCATTTTCGAAATTATCATCGACAATATCTTGAGTATCAATAGCTGTATTTGCAAAAACAGTTATCATCATTTTTGTTTCCCCAATGATTTCTGCAAGCACTTCAAATACAATTTCGACCTCTATGACATTATCATTGATACTAGCGTTTGTACATGTTGGTTGTTGCAAAATACGGACAATAACATCACGATTATCATCGTTGACATCTTTCACGATTTGGCGAGTTTTAACCTTTTCTGAATATCTAAATACCTGCCTTGCAACATCAGTCTTGGTATTATTATCATAAGCATACCATATATTAATTTCTAGAGTTCCATCTAGTTGTACAGTTCGATCTTGTAAACTGGCTTCAAATTCATGATTAATAACCCAGCATCCCAAAATACTAAAAGGTTCATTTTCGGGTGTAACTGAGTTATGTAATCGGATTATTTTTTTGCCTTTTCCAACGATTGCTTTTGTTACTATTTCACGAATTTCATTCATACAAATCCCTCCTCAATAACAATATATTCATAGACGAAATGAATTGCTACTAAGATTTAATCTATTTAAATATATGAGGGATTTCCTATAATATACCTTTCAAATGCCATGTATAAGCTTTTTCTATTTTTACAGGCACAATTTTTCCAATTAAATCTTTACTACCTACGAAGTTGACAAGTTTATTATGAGGAGTATATCCTGTTAGAACATTTTCATCTTTATCACTCGTACCAACAACTAGTACATCAACAGTTTCCCCAACAAAACGTTTGTTACCACGAGCAAAACCTTCATTGATAAGTTTATTTAAACGTAATAATCGTTCTTTTTTTACTTCCTTTGGAGTCTCATCAACAAACTTACTTGCTGGTGTTCCTTCACGAGGAGAGAAAATAAATGTATATGCTCCTTCAAAATTTGCTTCATTAACTAATGATAAAGTTTCATTAAAATCTTCTTCTGTTTCCCCAGGAAAACCTACAATTATATCCGTGGTAATAGAAATATCAGGAATCAATTCTTTTAACTTCTTAATTTTTTCTAAATAACTTTCTTTTGTATATTTACGATTCATTAACTTTAAAATACGATTGCTTCCTGATTGTACTGGTAAATGAAGATGTGGCATAATATTAATTCCTTTTGCCATTACTTCAATGGTACGATCATCTAAATCTCGTGGATGACTTGTTGTAAAGCGGACTCTTTTGATATCAATCTTTTGTAAATCAGCTAATAAATCAGCAAAAGTATAATTCAAATCCATAAAGTCTTTTCCATAAGCATTAACATTTTGCCCAAGTAAAGTTACTTCTTTATACCCTTCTTGAACAAGCTTTTGAACTTCTTCAATTATATCTTCAGGACGACGTGATCGTTCTTTACCTCTTGTATAAGGAACGATGCAATATGTACAAAATTCATCACATCCGTACATAATATTTACCCAAGCACTGCTTTTGTGAACTCGTTTTTGAGGAATATTTTCTATAATATCGCCCTCAAAACTAAAGACTTCCAAAATACGCTCTTTAGATAAATATGCTTCATTAAGATATTCTGGTAATCGATGAATATTATGAGTACCAAAAACAATATCTACTTGATTATATTTATTTTTTATTTTCTCAACTGTTGCTTCTTCTTGCGGCATACAACCACATACAACAATTAATTTATTTGGATCTTTCTTTTTTAATCCTTTTAATCTCCCTAATTCTCCAAATACACGTTGCTCAGCATTATCTCTTATAGCACATGTATTAAAGAAGATGACATCAGCTTGGTCTTCAGTTTCAACTTCTTTGAAACCTAGTTCATCCATTATTCCTGCGATTTTTTCACTATCAGCAAGATTTCCCTGACATCCGTAAGTTTTAATCATATATGTTTTATTATTTCCAATACCAATAACATTTTCATCGATTTGATATTGAATATTTCTTGTCTCTTTACTTAATCTTTTTCTTGCATCTTTTAATGATGGTGCAAAATATTTACTATAATCTTTCATTAGACCACTCTTTCTATCATTTTTTATTATACCATAGTGATGATGTTTTTTCAATGTATAATAACTTCCATATAAATTGTATAAAAATATGTTTATATCATATAATATAAACGTACTTAAGGAAACTTAAGTTAACTGCTATTTTTTAATAGCAATATTGGGAGCCTTTAATGGCTCCTTTTTAAAATAAAAAAAGGAAATTAATCCTTTTCATTTCTTTTTTCAATTGTCATAACAATTACTGGAAGTATTAAAATTTGCAATATAATTCCTGGAAGACCTATTACAAATACAGATGTTAAGAATGCTCTAAAGTCTGTTTTTGATAAATCTAAGAGAAATAAAACCCAATTAACAGCTCCATATACAATTCTACCAGCAACCATTGCAATAATTAAAGCAAAATACAAATTATATATATTATTTGTAAAAAGACGTACTTTTTTATATATAAAGCCTGCTAATAATCCATATGTTGCAAGTTCCAAACTCATAGTTAATCCGATAGGCATAATCGGAGGTCGTCCCCATGTAATAAAACCAACAAATGGAGTGAGAAGTCCACATATTAACCCATATTGCCATCCGAGTAATAAGCCACATAAGATAACCGGAAAATGCATTGGCGAAATGACATTACCCAATTCTACACTATGAAATATCGGTGGTAAAATAATACCGATTGCTAAAAACAAACCTGTTAGAACGATTTTTTCTGTATCTTTAACCATAATCAATCACTTTCTAGATAATGATATCTTATTTTATCATATCATATAAAACATTGCAATTGAAATGTTTTGAAAATCATGATAAAATACTTTCGAGGTTTATTATGAATGAAATTATTAAATGGCACCAAATAAAGTATCCATTAATGGAAACAAATGACTTATCGTTATTACAGTTTGAACAAGAATATGCTCTTAATCCATATC
>DATCKF010000158.1:0-5270 GCA_036562395.1 Bacilli bacterium | reverse complement strand
ATTTATAATTTGGCAATTATTTTTTTCAAAAAAATTTATTTCCTTTAAATATATTAAAGTTAACTAAAAATAATTATAAATTTTCCACATTCTTATTATTCTTCGCTTTCTAATGCCTTATCATATTCAAAGTATAATTCTTCCAATTCTTTTTCATATTGTTCAATTTTTTTCTTTAATGATTCAATTTTCATCTTCAACTCAACAATTTTCCCCATTTTATTCCCCCTCTTTTAATTATTCTTGATTTCATATTATATTATTTTATTTTTGATGTCAAGTTTATAATTGATCTATAACCCCCATTAATTCAACAATAATCTCATTTAATTCTTTTTCTAAAGTATTATAACTGGAAACATTATTACAATCTTGAAGTCTAATTGAAAAATTACTCAATTTGTCTAAAACCCTTTCTAACGCTTGACGCAAATCATCTAAATAATTTATCAATTGATCTTCATGATAAATCATATGAATTACTCCTTTAAATCAAATAATCGATTAATCAAAGACAAAAGATGATTAATACCTTCTAATTCCTTTTTAGCTATGTATAGTTGTATCTTACTTAAATTCTTATTATCTAATTTATAAAATATGTTATCCTGTAAATAATTTAATTTATTTATCTCTTGTAAAACATCTTCTTTTGTAGATTCAAACATAATATACTCCTCCTTGACAATATTTTAGTATTAGTTTTCAAAACTAATTTTTATAAATCTTTAGTTTGTTGACAATCAAACACAATATTTATTTTATTATATTTTATATTATTTAATCTTTCATTTGCCACATTAACATAATCTTGGCTGATTTCAATTCCTATGTATTTTCGATTATTCAAATAAGCCATTTTACAAGTAGTTCCACTACCGCACATTGGATCAAAAACAATATCTCCTTCATTGCTCCAAGTTAAAATGTGATCTTCAGCTAATTTTTCAGGAAATCGAGCAGGATGCTTTAATGCAATTTCATCTTTTGTATCTTTATTTTTACCTACATGATATTCCCAAACATTATATCTCATACCAAACTTTTTAGGAATATAGTCACCCGCTGGCTTTGTTGTACCATCTTTTTGTCTAGTAGTATTTCCTTTATTTATTTTTCCATAGCTTTTGTTTTCTCTATCTTTAATTGGATTAAAAGTTTTTGGTTTACCTTTTGATAATACAAACATATACTCAAAAATATTTCCATATCTTCTTATATTTGGATATGGCGAAGGGCTGCCTATTTTCTTATAAATCATAGTATCTAATACATTAAATCCAACTTGTTCTTTAAAATATATTGCTTGTTTAAATGAAGTTAATGTCTCACAAAAATTTTTGGTTTCATCTGCCACAACCCAAACAATAATTCCGCCTTCTTTTGTCACTCGATATAATTCATGAGCCATACTTTTAAAATCAAATATGTATCCATTATAATCCCTTAAATTATCATAGGGTGGAGATGTAACAGTTAAATCTATAAAATTATCAGGTATGTATTTTTTCATAAATTGTACTGCTTCAGCACAATAAACTTTATTTAATTCTAACAATATATCATCCTTTCATATTATTTTAATTTTTATAAATCTTAAATTTTATTGGTTTTTAAATCAAATTTATCAACCGTAATATCTTTAAATTGTTTAAAATCCTGCTCCAATTGTGTCAAACGATATGCAAGATTACTTAGCAAGTCATTAAGGGACTTTCTATTCTTATTTTCAATGGTGACAAGTTTAATTGGTTCAACGGGTTCGAGGACTCGATAGTTTCCACGTCTAACAAAATGAATTACATCGTTATATGCGTTCTTTTCATATTCAACATATGTTTTACTATTATCATTTCCTTCAAAATCGTATTTTGATGGGTGGATAACATCGTAAATGTCTCCTACTTTATCTCTATACCAACCATAACCGTTAATGATAATAATTCTGTCTCCCACTTTCGCCTTACGATCAACCATCCGATAACGCTCACCGTCAATACGAACGATGTCGGTCGGTTCCAAAACAAAGTAATCTTGATGATGTATATACTTTCCCGAATCGGTTTCTATCGAATTGCTAAACGCGCATAATACGGTATAAATATTTCCCGTGTTCTTTCCGATGATCTTTTCGCCAGCATAGGCCCTCCGCTCGATTTCGATATACTCCCGCAAAACGCCGTTCAGTTTTTCGTCTGGTAAAACGTGGATTTTACTCATTCCGATTCCTCCGTTCTCATAAATCCAAAATCATTATCACGCAGCACTTGCGCCAATACGTTGGCAACACGGTTTATTGTGTCTTCATCATGCTCGATAAAGCCGGCTTCGTGAAATATCGCATGAGTCAATTCGTGAATCAATACGTTTTTTAAACGCTCTTCCGAAAGACCGTCCGCAAGTTCAATTGAAGTGTTGCCATATGAAACCTTTCCCCAAGAGCAGTCTAGTGCTGCGATTTTTGGCGTTATAGCTACGGTGTAATTAACGCTACCAACACGAAAAGATTTAGGAAGATTATCGATCATTCCGCATCCACCTCCTATTCGAAAAACGGCTTCGTCCACGGTTCAACCGCAACCACTTCATCCATCAGCCGTTCAGCTCCGTATCGATATACTTTATAATTGCTCGATACCTGAACAATTTCTCGTAGTCTATGAAAAAATCAACGTCTATAACTTTGCATCCTAGTTCCTCGATTTGTGCTATTCTCTCCTCAACCATCTCGACAACTTCGTCCATTTCACGCATAGCGACTGTGGAAAATTTCATGCAATCACACCCCCGGAGATAATGGAATAAAATCTTTATTAACATAAAAACTAAATTTATTTATTTTGAAGTTTTTCTTTAATTTTCTTTAGTTCGTTATAAATATCCATTGTTTTCTGTTCATTATCCGCATAATATAATACATCCATAACCTCTTCAATATATTTTGCTGATTCTTTGTAATGATAAGGAACGTCATTGATTCCTAAACTTCTTTTACAATCCTCCATAATCTCCATTAACTCATCAAAGCTAATATTTTTATTCATATAACTATCTCTTAAAGGATATTTATACCATTGCAATTCAAATCCAGTTGGTTTATGTACAAAATTAGGTAATTGACTAATATAGTCATCGTCACCCCAATAATAAGGCATCAAAATAAATATTTCATTTTCAAAATATTCCATATTATCATTTTTGTCATATTTTGATTTAACAATTTTAAATTCACCTTTATACGCTTCTTCATCATACTTTGGAAATCCATAACCGTCAAAACCCATATCATATAATTTATAAATAAATGCCTTTTGCCAACTACGATCAACTTCATATTTTCCTCTTGAATTCCCAAATATTAGATTACCTAATTCCACCAATATTACCTCCCCACAAAATTTTTTCTTTATTTATCTTAAACACAAACAACTAAAAACTAAGTAACTAATTTTAAATTTTGATTAGGATTAGAAACTTTTTTAGTTTTCAATTTTTTCTTTTATAATTTAAAGAATTTTCGAGGAAAATCTTCACTTTTACCGCTTCTGCTCCAAATATCCAACATAATTCCGCCCACCGTAATTATATTAAAAATTAGCGTTGTGGTTAGAAACACATCTATCATATCAGGCCTGGTTTCATAACCGTTTTTCACAGACCATCTGATAAAAAACCAACAAATTGTAGCTGGTAAAAGATAGAACAGACTAACAAATAAAATTATCCACACATAATCAATTCCTCCTTTTTAAAAAATCATATTTACTCCTCAAATTTATTTAATTTCATTTAATTGCTTTAAAATTCTCAATGCATTCCACAATACATTTAACTCGTACCTTCCCGCTATTCCTCCCGGTTCCGATAAAAGACTGATTTTATTTATTCATTTCATTCAAAAACTCGACAATTTCTTTATTTATTTTTATATTATTTTATTTTTAAATAATTTATGTAAAATTGCTTCTAATACATTAACAACAATTGAATTTCCGGCTTGTTTGTAAAGTTGTGAATCCGATCTGTCTTTACCTCTATAAAATTTTTCATTCAACGCTTGTTTAGCTTTATAAAAATCTTCATCATCAAAACCCATTAGACGCCAACATTCAAGAGGAGTAAGTTTTCTAATTCGATAGTATGGCGACACACCAATTATCACGCCATGCCTGTCTTGCGCTGTTAACGTAAATGATTCTTCACCATCCTCTTTGAATCTTCGTCCGTTTTGTCGTTTGGTTTCGCGGTCAGGCGTGAGGACAGGGCGGATTTCTTCGATAATTCCCGTCATATATTGATTTCCGAACCCTTTATAATCACGAGCCGCTAAACAATGTGATATATCCGTTTCTTTTCCGATCTCATGTTGCTTCATTTGTACCGCAATTTTCGGTTCTTGACGACCGCCTTGCATCGTCACAAGAGTAGGAGATATACCTTCTGTAGAATAAACACGGTTCCACTGGTCTTTTCCAGGCAAAGTCAATTTACCAACCAATATCGGTTCAACAACTCTAGGATCGTTACCATGAGTTTCTCTACGTAAAGTTGGTGCTATTTCTAATGGTTTTATCGCTTTTTTAGATCGCCCTTGGTCGTCAATTATAAAATTGTCGATTCTTTTTAATGATTCTTTAGTTAATTGTGCAATCAATTTTGCTGTCTTTTCTTCGCTCAAATAATACTTTTCATCCACGTTATCTTCGAGAATATCTCGTAATTTAGAAATTACTTTTTCTTGAGCAGGCCAATCAAAATTAAATGTCTTTATAACATTTGTTTTTGTCAAACGTTTCTTTGCTTTCGCAACTACATCATTTCCTTCAATTTTCCATTGTTCACACTTAAATAAATCTTCACGTATGCATACAAAAAATACTCTTTCCCTATTTTGCGGAACACCAAAATATTTGCTATTCAATACTGTAAAATCCACTATGTATCCAATATCATTTAAAATATGTATAATAGTTTCTATTGTTTTTCCTTTATCATGATTAATTAATCCTTTTACGTTTTCTAATAACAAGACTTTCGGCCTTTTTTCTTTTGCAATTCTTGCAATCTCGAAAAATAGCGTTCCTCGCGTGTCCTCGAAACCTAACCGTTTACCAGCAACCGAAAACGCCTGGCAGTTATGCACCGCGATCATCGGTAAACAATACGAATTATCTTCCTCTACTTCAATATTGTAAACAGGTAAATTCTCGACCTTTTCTTTTCGAATTTTATCGACTTTAAAGAAAACGTAATCGTCCGTAAATTCCACG
>DATCKF010000157.1:0-10714 GCA_036562395.1 Bacilli bacterium | reverse complement strand
TGGCATATATTCTAAATTATTAAATGGACCAAATGGTTTGAATTGTGCGTGTTCAGTAACGATATCTTCAATTAATCCTAAAGTAACTTTTGGAGTAACTTTCTTATCTAAGAAGAAACCAGTATTGATGATATAGCAATCAACGCCCATATTCGCAAATAAATCTTTAAATTTTTCATAATCTTTTGATAAAGGATATAATCTAAATGGATTTGCATAAGGAACGATTACTAATTTATTTGGATCTTCGCCTTTAATATATTCCGCTGTTGTACGCTTTGTTGCTAGAGTTGCGCCCATTGCGGAAGCAAGAGCTGGAGAATTAACTTTTAATACAGGAGGTAATGCATCATCTTTCATAATCCAGAAGATTGCATCGCATCGATGAGCAAAACGGAATTCACGTTTAGGAGTTGCAAAAATTGATTTTACTGTACGACCGTTTCCGCTGTAAATATCCTCTGTTACTGGTACAACATTTCCTTCAGCATCAATTGTTGCTCCACAGTTTTGGATTGTTAAAAAGTATTTGAACTGTGGATTAGTTGTTGGATAATCTTGAGTTTTATCAAAATATGAAGGTTCCAAACTGATTGATGAAGCATCTTCGTTAGAAATAATGAAAGCATCATCATGTAAAACAGTTGTATCAAATTTACCATTATGATCTGATAATGTGATTGTTGATTTACCACTTCCAGATAGACCAAATACACCAATTACTTTACTCTTATCTCCTAAGTTGAAGCGTTTTTGACCACCATGACATGCAGTATATCCATTTCTTGCAGCAATTGACCATGCAAGTGTCAATGAACCTTTCTTATGTTCTCCAAAATATCTCATTCCTAATAATGCTGCACAGTTATTCTTTTCATCAAATAATGCTAAGCCATCAGGGAATGTCGTTGGATAAAAATCAGGATCAGAATAAATATAAATATCGCCTTCATCTAATAATTTTGATTCTTTATATAATGCTAGTGTCTTTTCATCAGCAATTTGGAAGTTTAATAACCAGCTATATAAAGTATTTTCAAATCCTTCAGGAACTAGTAAATGTGCTTTTACCATAAATTCTTTATCTAAACCAATAATCGCAGTTCCATGATACATTTTCTTATGACGTGATTTAAAGATAACTTCACGTAGTAAGGAAGCAAAATCTTCACGATTTTTATCATCTACTAATTTTCTTAATTTTGCTTGACGACCTGTAATGGCTCCATCATTAAACAACAATACCTTAGCGTCTTCTGGTAACCCCAATTCTTTTGCATTAGCAACAGGTTGACTTGTAACGATTGTTCCTGGGGAATTTTTGGCTAATTCATAAGCTTGTTTTAAATCCTTTACTTCAACAACATTATTACGATAGAATGCAGTTTCGATTGTTGTACGCACTCTCGTAAATAGATTGGGAGTTTTTAACCCAATTTCAGAAATAGATATTTTTGATTTTGTAGCCATAACCTTACCTCCTTGGCGTTTTTTTGAATTCGATAGATAAAACATCTTTATTTTTTCGCAAAAATACATTTATAATTTTAACACAAAACGTAAAAAAAAGCAATATCATATACTTTATTATTTAAATTATATGATAATTTTAAAGTTATAAACATTATATAGAAATAAAAAAAGCAACATAACGTTGCTTTCTTTATTATCTGTTATAAAACTCAACAATTAATGTGTCGTTAATATCTGTCATAAATTCACCACGTTCAGGCAAACGTGTTAGTATACCTTCCATTTTAGTTTCATCAAAGGAAATATATTCTTTACGTGAAACCATACCTGCTAATGCATCTTGGATGACATCTAATTTACGTGAACTTTCCTTAACAGATATTTTTTGTCCAGGTTTTACAATATATGATGGAATGTCAACTTTACGACCATCAACGATAATATGGCCATGAGTAACTAATTGACGTGCTTGACGACGAGTTGAAGCAAAACCAATACGATAAACTAAATTATCTAGTCTTGTTTCTAGTAAAATCATGAAGTTATCGCCACGGTTACCTTTCATCTTTCCAGCAAAATCAAAGAATTTTTGAAATTGCTTTTCATTCATTCCATATGTAAAACGTACTTTTTGCTTTTCTTGTAATTGGATACCATATTCAGAAAGTTTACGACGACGTTGGCCATGTTGACCTGGCGCATATCTTCTTCTTTCTTTACCATTTTTTCCTGTTGCAAATTCTTTGCTTGTACCCAATACTGAGAAGCCTAGTCTTCTTGAGACTTTCCATACAGGACCAGTATAACGTGCCATGTTCATTCCTCCTTTTTTAAATTATCGGACCTAAATCACTTATTAAAAAAGAAATTAACTATAAGTTTTCGCCAGACAGCATGACTACTAACTCCCACCTTTGGTTATTCTTTTATTAATAAGTATTTAAGTGCTGTACTTATATTAAGCACTTTATTATTATACTTGATATCGAAAAATATGTCAATTAGTTTTTTTAATTACTTCCGGTTTTCCTTTCCCAAACATTTCAAATAAATTTGATACTCGTTTGTACACTAAAAAAGTAACTAATGAAACCATACTAGATAATACTAAATTGAAAGGAATAATTCCTATTAAAATATAATAAAGCATATAATTATCAACAGTAACAAAAGTTACACCTGGTAAACTGTTTAACGCTCCTACAATGACACCTTCATTGCCATCAAACATTGTATAAACATAAAAATCAGCAATGAAAAGCCAGTTTGTGAATGTAGCAATGAAAACCCACGATAAACTTGCATAAATTAAAGCTTTAATCGCATTTTTCTTTGTTTTCTCTTTGTGATAAATTAATGACGATACAATTACAACAACAAGACCAATTATCAAATCAGCAAGTTCACCAACACCACCGGTTCCGGTCATAGGCAATTTTACAAGTGTTCTAATTAAGACAATTATTGCTCCACTTAATGGTCCAAATAAGAATCCGCCAATTAATGCAGGAACATTTGAAAATTGAATATCAAGAAAACTTAAAAAGATCGGTAAATTTATCTTTAACATATATAAAACGATTGATAATCCTGATAAGATTGAAACAAATGTAATTCTTCTAATCTTCTCATTATTACTTAATTTCTGCTCTTTTTTAATCGCAAGTATTATTAGTAGTACGATAATTGCTAGCAAAAATAAACCTAACACTATTTTTACAATCGGTTTGGTTACTAAATACCCATCATCATTTTTATCAAATAATAAATCACGTAGAAAATCAAAAATATTAAGTATCATAAAATCCTCCTAAATATAAAAAATGCTTGCGTCTTCGCAAGCATAAAAAACCCATAATTAAAAATGGTCTTTCTTCTCCCATCTAGACTTTAACTATCGGTATTGGAATTTCACCAATTCATGTTCTTTTCGAACTCGCAGACTATACTGCCGGTCTGGAATTTCACCATGCCCCGAAGATTATCTATTACATTATACTCATTTTATATATGATTGTCAAGGAATATTATAATACTTTACTCAAGAAAGCCTGTGTACGCGGATTTTGAGGGTTATGAAAGATTTGTTCAGGTGTACCTGATTCGATTACAACACCTTCATCAATAAAGAGCACACGATCGCTAATCTCTTCTGCGAACTTCATTTCATGGGTTACAATAACAACTGTCATTCCCATATTAACTACACCCTTGATGACATTTAACACATCTTTAACCATTTCTGGATCAAGGGCACTTGTAGGTTCATCAAAAAGCATTACTTCCGGATCCATTGCTAGTGCTCTTACGATCGCTAAGCGTTGTTTTTGACCACCACTTAATTTTCTTGGATAAACATTAGCTTTATCACTTAATCCGACTTTCTCAAGCAAATGCAAAGCATTAGTTCTTGCTTCTTCAATTGTCGCTTTCTTTAATTGGACAGGAGCAAGAGTAATATTTTCTAATACTGTTAAATGAGGAAAGACGTTAAATTGTTGGAAGACCATTCCTATTCTCTGTCTAAATGCATTAATTGATTTTTTATCCAAACTGAGCTTGTCGTTATAAATCTCTTGACCTTCAAAATATATTTTGCCACTTGTCGGCATTTCTAATAAATTTAAACACCTTAGAAATGTTGATTTCCCTGAACCACTTGGACCAATAATCGATACGACTTCACCTTTTTTTATTTCTTCACTAATTCCTTTAATGACATGCAAATTCCCAAATTCTTTTTTTAAATTCTCAACTTTAATCACTTACTTTCAACCTCTTTTCAAATTTTTTTATTACTTTGGATAAAGTAAATGTTGATAGGAAATAAAAGATAGCAACAGCAAGATATGCTTCTAAGTATAGATATGTTGCACTACCAATTAATAATTGCGATGTCATTAAATCACCAACATAGAATGTTGAAGCAAGTGATGTTTCTTTAATAACGGTAACATATTCATTTCCGATTGCTGGCAATATGTTTTTAATGGCTTGAGGGAAAACGACTTTAACCATCGTTTGTTTATAACTCAATCCTAAACTTCTTGCTGCTTCCGATTGCCCTTGATCAACAGCTTGAATTCCAGCGCGAATAATCTCTGCGACATACGCACCGCTATTAATAACTAAAGCAATAGCAGCAGCAATAAATTTATTGATGGTTGATGGGAGGACAATATATATTACTAGCAATTGTAGGAGCAAGGGTACCCCTCGAATTATTTCAACATAAATCGTCCCGATAATGTATAATACTTTATTATGAGATAATCTCAATAACGAAATGAAAATACCAATAATTGCTCCACCAATTACCGTAATTAGCGATAGTAATAATGTCACACCCAACCCTTTAAGCAACAGGGGAAAATATTCAATTAATATCTCAAATAGATTACTTATCATTTTCGTCCTTTCAATTAATCAATGTCTTCGCCTAATTCATTTGCAAGTTCAATTGCTTCTTCCATCCATTGATTATAAAGATTTTGTTCAAGAACTTTATCAATAATAGTATTAATCTCTTCAATCAATTCTATGTTTCCTTTTTTTGCAACCACAACATTACCAATAAGAGGAGTATCAAAGTTTTGTGGTAAGAGTTGTAATGCATCATTTGCTTCTAATCTTACATTTGCAGCATATTCAGAAATTGCAAGTGCATCGATTGTACCTGAAAGTAAGAAAGATATCGCCATATCCAAATTTGTAACTAATTCTTTTTTTGCTTTTGGTAATTGAGTATCAACTAATTCTTCTTGTAAACTTCCAGTTTGTGCTCCTACTTTAACTGTTGATTTATTTAAATCATCTAGCGTTTTAAATTTATCACTATTTTCCTTTAAAATGAGGATTTGTTGTAAACCATCACCTTCGCCGAAATATGTATTGGATAATTCATAATTTTCAGCACGTCTTGGAGTCCATGAAAATCCAGAAATAGCAATATCAACTTTCTTAGTTTGAACAGCAACTAAGCATGTTTCAAATGACATTTCTTCAATTTTAAGCTCTAAGCCCATTTCATTTGCAATATACTTCATCAATTCAACATCAGCACCAACATAACGATCCATACCTGTTTTCGTAGTATCAATAAATTCATAAGGTGCATAATCTGGGGACGTTGCCACAATTAAATACTTATCGTTTAATAATTTTCCGTTTTTTGCACACCCTGACAATAACAATAAACTAAATAACAAAATAAAACTTACTATTCTCTTCATAATTTCCTCCTATTAAATATTAATTAAATATAAAAAAATCTCTTCCCAAAAAGGAAGAGACGAAATAATCCGCGGTGCCACTCTTGTTGTCAATAAAATTGACCACTCGAAATTATTAACGCTAATAACACGTTTACCATACTATTAGTTCAGGTAAAGTCTCCCAAGTGCGGTTCATAATTACGATATTACTAGACTCTCACCATCTCTAGCTCGCTTGAAAATCAATAATTACTACTCTCTTGTTCTTCGACATATAAAAAATAAGTCAACCACTGACTTATCAATACAGAATATGCTCAAGGTTAACTTAACCAATCTTGTAAATTTAAGTCAGCTTCAAACTGATGATAATATTATACTGCAATATATGAGATTGTCAAAGAAAAAATGAATGTAAACGTTTTTGAAAAACAAACTATGTAAATAGTTTGTTTAATCAATTGAGATATATTGTTTACCAGCTAATTTATCTTTTTCTTTAGGGAAAATAATTGTTAGAACACCATTTTCATAAGAAGCTTTAATATCATCCTGAGTGATATCACCTACATAATAAGTTCTTGAACACGACTCAACATATCTTTCGCGACGAATATAATGTTCATTTTCATCATCATTAGCTTTATTTATCGATGCTTCGACTGTTAAATATCCTTTATCTAAAGAGATGTTGATATCTTCTTTTCTGAAACCAGCCAAGTCAATATCTAAAATATAATGATCTTCTTTTTCACGCAAATCAGTTTGCATCTTTACAAGTTTATCACTTACAAATGATAATGGTGATCTAAACACACTATCAAAAATATCGTCAAAGAAATCATTGCGTCGTTTTGGAACTATTTTCATATACACACTCCTTTTAATATTTTATCATATTACACTATATTGTATGCTTTATTATACATTTTATTCTAGGCGTAAAATTAAAATCAACCACAATTAAGTGGTTGATAATTTATTATTTTTTTAATCCTGCACGTACTAATTTTACAAAATCTCCAGCATCTAAACTTGCTCCGCCTATTAATGCTCCATCAATATTTGGTTGAGCCATCAATTCATCGATATTACTTAACTTGACTGACCCACCATATTGAATTCTCATTTTTTGAGCAGCTTCTTCATTAAATAACTCGCTTACAGTTTTACGAATAAATGCACATGTTTCTTCAGCAATTTCAGCAGTAGCAGTTTTACCTGTCCCTATTGCCCAAATTGGTTCATACGCAATTACTAAATTTTCAATGTTACTTGAAGTTAATCCATGTAAATCTAGTTTCAATTGGTTTCCAATTACTTCTTCGGTCAAACCTTTTTCACGTTGATCTAAGTTTTCACCAACACAAAGAATTGGTTTTAAATCATAATTAAATGCTGTGATTAATTTTTTATTAACAGTTTCATCTGTGTCATTATACATAGCTCTTCTTTCACTATGGCCGATAATAACATATGTTACGTCAATACTTTTAAGCATTGCTGCTGACACTTCACCTGTAAAAGCACCACTTTCAGAAAAATGCATATTTTGTGCACCAATGCGTAGATTTTCACCTTGCCTTTTTACAAGTGACCTTAAAAAGACAAATGGAGCACAAATGACACTTTCAACTTCATTAATTGAAGGAACAGCATCTTTTACATTGTAGATGAATTGTAAACATTCATCACGTGTCTTATACATTTTCCAATTTCCAGCGATAATTGGTTTTCTCATTTTATCTTCCTTTTCTATTATTTTTTAGCTAACACTTCTTTAATAGCTTTAATAGCTTCTTCTGCATCTTCACCTTTAGCTTCTATTTCAACTTTTGCACCTTCTAAGACAGCAAGTGACATAATTCCTAGAATTGATTTCAAGTCAACTTCTTTATTTAAATATTTCATTGTAATTTCTGCTGAATATTCTGATGCGACTTGAACAACTTTTTGTGCTAATTGTGCATTAATCCCCGATGTATTTTCAATTGTCATTGATTCAACTTTTTTCATAATAATCCCTCCTCATTATTTATATTTTATTTATCATTTATACATGCAATTCCTGGTAATTCTTTGCCTTCTAAATATTCTAATGATGCTCCTCCACCTGTTGAAATATGTGTAAACTTATCTTCATATCCTAGTTTGATTGCAGCTGCAGCGGAATCGCCACCTCCGATAATCGTAGTCGCACCTTTTAATTCTGAAAGCATTTTGCAAATTTCATTTGTTCCAACTGCAAATTTATCAAATTCAAATACTCCTGCAGGTCCATTCCAAACGACTGTTTTTGCACCTTCAAGTTCCTTTTTGAATAATTCTATTGTCTTTGGACCAACATCCATTCCCATCATATCACAAGGAATTTGATTAGCATCTACAACTTTGCTTTCAGCATTTTCACTAAATTCTTTTGCAACAACATTATCAATTGGTAATATTAATTTACCTTTTGCTTTGTCTAATAAATTCTTTGCAAATTCTACAAAATCATTTTCACATTTACTTGTGCCAACTTCATATCCAAGGGCTTTATAGAATGTATATGCCATTGCTCCACAAATAAAGATTTTATCAGCTTTATTTAATAAGTTTTCAATGACAGATATTTTATCACTTACTTTTGCTCCACCTAAAATAGCAACAAATGGTCTTACTGGATTATCTACTGCTTCTCCGATAAACTTAATTTCTTTTTCAATTAAAAAACCAGCAACGACATCTTTCATATTGTTAGCAATTCCTACGTTTGATGCATGTTCACGATGAGCTGTACCAAACGCATCATTAACAAAGACATCACCTAAAGATGCCCAATATGCACCTAATTCTGGATCATTCTTTGATTCCTTTTTGCCATTAATGTCTTCAAATCTTGTGTTTTCAAACATCAACACTTCTTTTTCTTTTAGATTTTTAATAGCAGTTTCAAGTTCTGTTCCTCTAGTCTGAGGAATAAATTTTACTTCTTGATTTAATAATTCTGCCAATCTTTTTGCAATTGGTTCAAGGCTATTATTAGCCTTATCAGCTTCATCCTTTACTCTTCCTAAATGTGAAAATAAAACTACTTTTGCATTATGATCTAATGCATATTGAATTGTTGGTAAGGCTTGAACTATACGATTTTCATCAGTGATAGCTCCATCCTTCATTGGTACATTAAAATCAACACGAATTAATACTGTTTTTCCATTTAATTCAATGTCGCGAATTGTCTTTTTCATAACGGCCTCCTTATTACTTTTATATTATAACATATTATTAAAATTTTGTATATTATTTTTATAAAAATAAGCCACCGTATGGTGGCTTGAATAATCGTTTTAATATTTTCTTATTCTTAATTGAGTCTCAGGATCAAAGAAGTGACATTTGTTCATATCAAACGCTAATTCTATTTCGTCACCCATATTAACATCTGCTCTAGCGTTAACTTTTGCAACGATAGGTTGTGTATTAACATATGCATAAATTAAAGTTTCTGAGCCTAATAGTTCGGCAACGTCAATTTTAACTTTTACCTTTGCATCGCTATAAGTTTCAATTACAACATTTTCGTCGTGAATATCTTCTGGTCTAATACCAAGAATAATATCTTTTTCTATAAATTTCTTTTCTTTTAATAAATTGAATTTTGCAACAGGTACTTTAAATTTAGAAATACCAACTTTATGATCACCACATACAAAGTATCCATCTTCATGTACTTTACCTTCAATAAAGTTCATTGGTGGAGTTCCAATAAAGCTTGCGACAAATTTATTGTCTGGTAAATCATAAATTTCTTTTGGCGCGCCTACTTGTTGGATATAACCATCTTTCATAACAACGATTCTTGTTGCCATTGTCATAGCTTCAGTTTGGTCATGCGTTACGTAGATTGTTGTAATACCTAAACGTTCTGTAATTTTAATAATTTCAGTTCTCATTTGAACACGTAATTTTGCATCCAAGTTTGATAATGGTTCGTCCATTAAGAATACTTTTGCATTACGTACAATAGCTCGTCCTAAAGCAACACGTTGACGTTGACCACCCGATAAAGCTTTTGGTTTACGATTTAATAATGCTTTTAATCCTAAAATTTCTGCAGCTTCATTAACACGACGATCAATATCATCACGTGAATATTTACGTAATTTTAAACCAAATGCCATATTATCATATACACTCATATGAGGGTATAAAGCATAACTTTGGAATACCATCGCGATATTACGATCTTTTGGAGCAACATCGTTTACAATTTCATCATCTATTCTTAATTCCCCAGAAGTAATATCTTCAAGACCAGCAATCATTCTTAATGTAGTTGTTTTTCCACAACCAGATGGTCCTACTAAAACAATAAATTCTTTATCCTTAACATGTAAATTAAAGTCTACAACAGCATGTACGTTTCCTTCATAGACTTTATTGACATTTTTAAGTGTTACAGTTGCCATTATTTTCTCCTCCTTAAAAAATATACAACTATATTTTACCTTAGTATTTCATTGATGACAATGTGCAAGTTGCACAAATATTCAAAATTTTAATAATAAATACATGGCAACAGAATCTTTAAAATTTTGTAAATTCAGTGTCGTTTCTTGTTTTATTAGTTCTAATTTATTATTGATCGTGTTCCGATGCATATATACATCTTGAGCTGTTTTTGTTACATTCAAATTGTTATCAAACATACTATATATCAATTTTTCTAATTGCGTATCATTATATATTTTATTTAAAATTATAGGTTTCAATGTTTTTAATTCTTTGATATTCGTTTTAGCAATATCCAAAATTAAATCACTATTATTAGTATACATTCTTGAAATATTAATTGATTGCTTCAAATACATTTCAAATAATATCCTAAATGCTTCAGGAATTTTAATATCCAGTTTTCCACTTTCATATACTTTAATTTTTAACCCCAAGTCATCAGTAACCGTAGTTAAAATATTTTGTAGATCAATTTCAGAATTATTATAATAAAAGCATACGATTTTATTTTTTAATTCCATAATATC
>DATCKF010000156.1:0-3512 GCA_036562395.1 Bacilli bacterium | reverse complement strand
TCCGATATGGGGATTTACACCACCTAAAGGAGCATTTTCATATCCCCATTTTTGTTTTACTTCTTGATAAACATAACTTTCCGGAACATCATATTCTTTCATCTTTACATCTTCAAATCCCCGACGTAACCCAATTAAGTTGATATCGAGTAAATGCGGATATTTCTTACCGATAGATTCTTCCAACAACTTTTCACAATCCCCTAAACTTACAAAACCTATTGCCTTAATAATTGCACCTAACATGATCATATTAATGCGGGATTTTGTTTCCATCATAATTTTTGTACAATCAATTGTATAAATCTTGCGAACTTTTAAATGATTACTTACATAATCAGGATCTTTATCAGTATTAATGACAACTGTTGTCTTATTACTAATACCATTTAAACTTCCTTTTTTAGTTAGAATATGTTCATAAAAAATACCTAAAACATCAGGATTCGTAATGGGACTATTGATATTAATTTTTTCCTTACTCCATCGAATATATGATTTAACTGGAGAGCCACGTTTTTCCGAACCATAACTTGCAAAGCTTTGAGAATCAAATCCCATATACATCGCACCTAATTCACCTAATAACTTGCCACATAAATTTGCCCCCATTCCTCCAACACTTTCGAGTTTGATTTCATAATATTTTTGCGTGAACATCTTTAAACCTCCTAAATATTAGTATTGACAAGAAACGATTTTTCTATAAAAAAACAATATAAAAAACTCCTCAATTGAGGAGTTTACATTATTCATTTTTATTTATTCGTTCATGATATTTATCACGAAAATATTTTTGAATGTTTTCTAAAGCAATGATTAGTTCACTATTTTCATCAATATGCATATCTTTAATAACATTTTCAATCATATCATTATGAAAAGAATCATGAATAGCTTTGGTCTTTAAACCTTTTTCGGTAAGTTTTAAATAGACTTTTCTTCGATCTTCTTCACTTTGATACCTTTCAACATACCCCTTAGCAACAAGTCGATCAATTGCGGTTGTTAAGGTTCCAACCGTAATTAACAGACGATTGGCAACATTAGTCATGATTGGTGGATCAGTGTTATAGATAGCTTCTAAAATGTGAACTTCATTCATCGAAAGTCTTACCCCTTGATTTTTTAAATTCAGACTTTCAATATTTAAGATGTAGTTAAACACATTTACTAATAATTCGTTTAATGAATCCTTTACTCTTGACATCTCTACTCCTTATCTATATATCCGATACCACATGTCCCAGGGCCTGCATGAACGCCAATAACCGGAGGTAATGGCAATAAGATGATTTCATCTTCTTTGAATTTTGTTAATGAAGCTAATTCATGGCGCAACTGATATACCTCATAGTAATTATTGGTATAAAGGATATATGGTTCAATATTCTTTTTATCCTTAATTTCTTCTAAAAAGATTTCTTTCATTCTCGCAAAGGTTCTAGCTTTTGTACGAATCTTTTCTTTCACAACAATCTTACCGTCACGACTTGCTTCAAGTAATGGTTTAATCTTTAAAAGACTTCCGATAAATCCTGAAGCAGCTGATAAACGTCCATTCAAAACTAAGAATTTTAATGTATCAACTGCAATAAGCGTTCTTTGGGAATCGCGAAGTTTTGTTAATTTTTCAAGAATTTCATCGACTGTTTTCCCTTCTTCAGCCATTTTATATGCAACATAACCCATTTTTGCTTCTGGATATCCTAAAAATAATGAGTCAAACGGATGAACTTTAATTCCTTCAACAATCGTTGCTGCAAAACATACACCTTGATATGTTCCAGATAATCCACTAGATAATGTTATCGCGATAACATCTGTATAACCTTTATCTCTTAAGCGTTCAAATAATTCGATTAATTCTCCTGTTGATACTTGGGCTGTTTTGACATTTGTTGTTGTTTCTAATTTTTGATAAAACTCATCAGCTTTTATATCAATATAGTCGACATATTCTTTTCCATCAATAATGATTAATGAACGAAATACTTCTAAGTTTAATTCTGGATATGTATAATCGATGCCACTACTCCCACAGATGGCGATTGCAATTTTATTCATTTTGTTTTCCCTTTCTCTTTACTTTGATAATCAAACAAATTATATCAAAGTTCGACAAAAATATCAAGAACTAGAAAACAAAATTTCCGTTTTTAAAGACTTCTATTTCCTTTCCATCATGAGTTGTACCGATAATTTCTAAATCACGACTTCCAAACATAAAATCAACATGTTCCATTGATTTATTATATCCTAATTTCATTAATTCATCTTCACTCATTTTTACACCATCTTTAATATTCATTGAATAAGCATTTCCTAAGGCCAAATGACATGAAGCATTTTCATCAAATAAGGTATTGTAAAATAAAATGTTTGTCTTAGAAATTGGTGAATCATAGGAAATTAAGGCAACTTCTCCTAATCTGCTGCTTCCTTCATCTAATTCTAATAGACTTTTTAATGTTTCTTGTTCCTTCTTTGCCCCATATTCAACAACCTTACCATCTTTAAAAACTAAATAAAAATCTTCAATTAGTTTACCTTGATAGTTTAAAGGTTTTGTTGCAACTACTTTACCATTTACTAATTCACGATGTGGCATCGTAAATGTTTCTTCGGTAGGAATGTTTGGAGCAAAGTATACTCCTGTTTGGCTGGTTTCACCACCACCAGCCCAAATATGATTTTCGACTAATCCGATTACTAAATCAGTTCCCAAACTGTTCTTAAAATGTAAAGATTTAAAATTATAATCATTTAATTTCTTATTATGATCAGCAAGCTTTTTCATATGTTGATCCCATTCTAATACGGGATCATTATTTTCTTCCACACGACAAGCTTGTAAAATGGCTTCTAGTAAACTATTGTAAGCATCATCTTCACTTTTATCAGGGAAGACTTTTTTTGCCCATTCAATAGTAGGATAAGATACAACAACCCATTGACTTCCATTGGCCATCATAAATTGACGGTAAAAACCTAATTTTTCTTCAAATGCAATTGATTCGGCTTGAATTTTTGATGGATCAATATCTTTTAAAAGTCCTGGTGTTGGGGCAGAAATTGATATAATTGCTGCTTTTTTATCAACAAATTCTTGATATTGTTCTACAAGATACTTTGGTACATCTTTGATAACATCAATGCTTGCATAAGTATAATAACTTTTCTTCACAATATCATCATTCCAACGAACATAAACATATGAAGCATGTGCTTTATATGCTTCTTCAACAACCATTCTTGTAAATGGAGCACATTCGACTGGAGAGTTAATAACCACCATTTGTCCTTCTTGGACATTGACACCAACCTTAACAACTAACTGTGCATATTTTTGTAATCTAGTTTGATTCATGTTTTCACTCCTTTCATATATTTTATCACAAATTAATATTCTATCCAATAAAAAAGTATTATAAGTTAAACTTTTAATAATTATTTCTCCTTTGACAATATCCTTTTACTATGATAATATTTTTATAGAGAATCATATAAAT
>DATCKF010000081.1:0-9636 GCA_036562395.1 Bacilli bacterium | reverse complement strand
CGTAATACTTTAGTCTCTAAACGAAATGTGGATATGAGTTTTTCACCTTTAAAAATCCCGATAACAATATTTGTATTACCAACATCGACACATATTAACATACTATCAAGCTCGGGAATTATATTTTCCATCGATTGTTGAAACGACAACTTTATCACCTTGTTCAATAAATAAAGGTACTAAAATACGATGACCTGTTTCTAAGATTGCTTCTTTTGTTGCATTAGCTGCCGTATTTCCTTTTACTCCTGGAGCACATTCGACAACTTCAAGGGCTACTTTTTCTGGTAAATTGATACCTAATATTTCTCCTTGATAAATTACAATTGTTACTTCCATTCCTTCAAGCATAAACGCTTTTTCATATTCCAATCGTTCAGCTGGAATATCAATTTGTTCATATGTTTCCATATCCATGAAAGAAAATGCTTCACCTGTTGAATATAAATATTGCATTTTCTTTTTTTCAATCATTGCTTGTTCCATTCTTTCGCCAGCACTAAAAGTGTAATCAATAGTTGCACCAGTTCGTAAGTTTTTAAGTCTGCTACGGACATAAGCTTGCCCTTTACCTGGTTTTACATGTTGGAAATCAAGTATTTGATAAATATTTCCTTCATATTCAATTGTCATTCCAGTTTTAAAATCTTGTGTTGAAATCATAATTTTACTCCTTTAATCAATTATTGTTATTTTATACTTTACAGTATGGACTGCAAGACTAGGTAAGATAATGATATTATCTTTCTTGATAAATTCATGGTCGCTATCATGTCGATCAGCATAACCAATCCATGGTTCTAAGCATATAAATGGGGCATTGGATTTTGTCCAAATCCCAAGAGAGATAAAATCTCCAAATTCAAATTTAATTCCTTTATTCTTGTGATTTAATAACATTACAGATTTTGATTTAATTCGTGGAATTACAATTGCATCATTTTTAAAGTAATCATAATTCAATCGTAATTCATGAAGTTTTGAAAATTTGCTTCCTGTAACTGTAAAGTTTAAAGTTGCATTTTTTTCTACTTTAGGTGAGGTAAATGATTCCGGTTTTTCAAAAACGATTCGGTAATCACTGAATTGCTCACCATCATAAATCGGGCATTTAAATCCTGGATGACCGCCAAAATTAAATGGCATTTCTTTGTCATCTTCATTATAAATGCTAACTTGTGTATCAAGGGTTTTATCTTTTAATGTATAAGTAACAATTACTTTATACTTAAAAGGATATTTTTGAAGGGTGTTTTCATTATAGACATTTACTAAACTGATTTCATCGTCATGATGTTGAAGAACTTCAAATTCTTGGTCACGTAAAAATCCATGTTGTGACAGATGATATTCTTGGTTATTAATGATGGTATAACCATCTCTTAATGATCCGACATTCGGAAATAAAAACGGCGCTGTACGATCCCAAAAATCATTCACATCTTTCAGATAATTTGCGGAAGAGGTTTTTAAAGCCTTTTTTTCCGCCCCAACACTACTAACAGTCAATTCTAAGAATTGATTTTTGATAATGTAATTCATAACTTCCCCTTTTTATAAATAATAATAAAATATAAATCCTAAAAACCCGGAAATTAAAATGATCAAGATGGGCCCGAGTTTTTTCTTAAGAACTAATTTGAGGGCAAGAATAATAATTATAATTAAGATTGCATTTAGATCAAGAAGCTTATCACCAAATATTTTATTATCAATTACTAAATTATTTGTATCAAGGCTCTTATCAACAAACACATTAGTTGCAATCAATGAATAAACAACAGCAAATATTAACCCAACAACAGTTGCTTTGATTCCATCAAGAGCCCAGCGAATTGACTTCTTTTCAATAAAATTATTGACATAACGAGCTATAATTAAAATGATAATAAACGAAGGCAAAACGACAGCTGCTGTTGTAATAATTGCTCCTAATAATGGTGCTTCCGGAATACGATTAAAACCAACCAAAGTTGCAGTATTAACTGCAAATGGTCCCGGAGTTGATTCGGCAATCGCAAAGAAATTCAAAAGTTCATTATCCGTAAGCCACCCTTTACCTACAACAACATCTTGAATCATCGGAATCATTGCATATCCGCCACCAATTGTAAATAAACCAATTAAAAAGAAGTTAATAAATAGTTCTAAAAGTCTAGCGATCATTTTTAACTCCTTTTGGGGTTAGGATAACTTGTGATAAAATTCCAATTGTTGCCCCGATGAGAATTATATAAATAGAATTGATGCTTGTAAAGATACTTAATAATATCGCAATTATAATAATTACATATGTCACTAATGTTTTTGGACTTTTCTTATATATTTTTATTGCAGCATTAAATATTAAAAAAATTACACCCACTCTTATTCCTCGAAATATGGCTGCGACAACCTCAATTTGTAAGAAGTTTTCAAAGAATAAGGCAATAATACTTATTACTATTACTGAAGGAATAACAACTCCGATTGTTGCAAATAAACTGCCCCAAAACTTTCCGACTTTATAACCAACAAAAGTTGCAGTATTAACTGCAATTACTCCTGGAGTTGATTCAGCAATCGCAATCATGTCTAGCATTTCATCATCAGTAAGCCACTTCTTTTTTTCAACAACCTCATGTTGAACTAGAGGAATCATCGCAAGTCCTCCGCCAAAGGTAAAAAGGCCGATTCGAAAGAAGGTACTGAATAATTCCCATATTTTTTTCATATAGATCCTTTCTTATCCTTCCATAATATTATACAATAAATTCATATAACTCTCAACCTTTTTTTATAAATCATTACTCTTTAAAATCCATTTGTTTTTTGTTATAATAATTATTGGTGAATAACATGGATATAATAAAAGTAACTCCGCAAGGATTTTGTAAAGGTGTAATACGAGCAATTGCAATTATAAATAAAGCTTTAGAAAATCCGAATCTCAAAAAACCAATATACATGCTTGGAGGACTCGTACATAATAAACATATCATCAATGCATATCAAAACAAAGGTATTATTATTATTAATGAACTTGGAGATATTCATGAAGGAACAATCATTATTACTGCCCATGGAATCAGTAAACATGTTCTTGAGGAAATCAAAAAACGTAACCTTGACGTAATTAATGCGACATGTTTTGATGTATTAAAAACCCATCATTTAATTACCAAAAAAATCAATGAAGGTTATGATATTATCTATTACGGTAAATATAATCATCCTGAAACTAAAGGCATTTTAGGAATTGATCCAAATATTCATTTAATTGAAAACATAAGTGATATCACTAAACTTAACATTAACAATCCCAAACTTGCTTTCACAACCCAAACAACAATGGGATATTTAGATGTTTTAGAAATCATTCAAGAACTTAAAAGCAAATTTCCGCATCTTGAAACATATGAAGATGTATGTAATGCCACAAAACTTCGTCAAGAAGCGCTTTTAAATACTAATGATGTTGATTTATATATTATTGTTGGCGACCCAACGAGTAATAATACGAATAAATTAAAAGAAATATGCGAGAAAAAATATCGCAAATGTGTAATGATTGAAAATGTTAATGATTTAAAAAACATTGATTTCAAGAATGTAAATAGAGTGGCAATAACCGCAGGAGCATCAACTCCACCGGCGATTGTCAATGAAATCATTCATGCCTTAGAATCAAATGATTTCACATCCAACCTCAAAGATGAAGATTATTTAAATTATCGCATATAAAAAGTGCTATTGCTAGCACTTAAGAACGTAATTTGGCTTGTAAATGATGCTCAAGATTATTGAGTATCTTTTTTATTTTCCCATTAACTTCATCATCAGTCAAAGTAACTTGCGATGTAAAGATTAATTTACAAGCAACACTCTTTTCATCACTTTGAACATGTTCACCTTCGTAAACATCAAAAATGATGACATCATCTAAGATACTTCGATCGGAAGCTTTAATCACTTCAATTATTCTACTTGCAGGAACATCCTTCTTGACAACTATCGCAATATCTCTTTCAACACTTGGAATCTTCGATACAGGTTTATATGTGACTTGATTATTTTCAAGATTAATTATCTTTTCTAAGTTAATTTCAAATACATATACTCCTTCTAAATCATTTTCAAGGGCATATTGCGGATGAAGTTGACCTAGATAACCTATCATTTCATCATTAAAGATTATTTGAGCAGTCCTTTTTGGATGTAATTCTTTAATATTTTCAGTCAATGGTAAATATTTTACATCAATTCCTAAAGTTGTAAATAAATAATCCAGTACCCCTTTCACAAGATAAAAATCAACATTTTCTTGTTTATGAGCCCATAAAGTACTTGTAAATTCATTTGCCATCACACCAGCTAAATATAAATCTTCTTGATTTTCAGGATTCTTATAATAAACATTTCCGATTTCAAATAATGATAAATTATAATTTTTATGCGAAAAATTATATTTACATACATCAATTAAAGATGGCAATAAACTAAAACGCAAGTATTCATGTTCTTCTGAAAGTGGCATTAATAAGGAAATAGCATTTTCTTTTTTCAATACATTGAATTCTTGTAATTGTTCTTTATTTACTAAAGAATATGTTACTGCTTCACTTAAACCTAATCTTGTGAGAGTATTTTTAATTAACCTAACATTCTTTTGGGATGTTGAAAGTTTACCTAATAAATCATCTTTTGGAAGGGTTGTTAAAAGATTATCGTAACCATATAGTCTACCTACTTCTTCAATTAAATCTTCTTTAAGATTGATATCACGTCTGCGATTTGGAACAAAGACATCATTTTTATCAATCTTAAAACCTAGTGAAGTAACAAGATTATTAATTGTCTTTTGATCAATTTCGATTCCTAGTAATGATTTTACATCTTCTTGTTTTAAGGTAATCTTTTTATCTGGAATTTCTGCAATTCCTGCAAAAGCTCTTTCTTCAACAACTTTTGCATCTGCTAATGTTTGGAATAAGTAGCATGCATAATCTAACGCTAATTTCGTGCGATTCAAATCAACCCCACGTTCATAACGATAAGATGATTCACTTCTTAATCCTAAACGTGATGATGTTTTACGAATTGTCAATGGATTAAAAACCGCAGCTTCAATGACAATATCTTTTGTCTTTTCGGTGATTTCTGTATCTAAGCCACCCATTACTCCAGCAAGGGCAACAGGCTTCTTACCATCAGTAATCACAAGATCCGTTGATAGAAGTTTACGGGTAACACCATCAAGAGTTACCATCTCTTCATTGTTATAAGCATCTCTTACAACAATATTGTTTCCTAAACGTTGATAATCAAAAGCGTGTAATGGCTGGCCAAATAAGGCGAGAATGTAGTTTGTAATATCGACACAGTTATTTATAGGCCTGATACCAAACGCGATTAGACGCGAAATTAGCCAAGATGGAGATTTTCTGATTTTTACATCTTTTATTACTTGGGCATAATATGTTAAGCATTTATCAGATTCAAGCTTAACTTTTACATCATCATTATTTGTTCCTTTAACCTTTTGTAAATCATATGTAAGTGGTTTTAAAGGACGATTAAATAAGGCACTACATTCATATGCAACCCCAAGCATTGATAATAAATCACCACGATTAGGAGTAATATCAAGACTAATCACAACATCATCTAATCCTAAAATTTTTAATGGATCAGCACCTGGCTCTTGTTTTTCTTTAAAATAATAAATACCATCTAGATATTCTTCACTAATATATTTCTTTTCAATTCCTAATTCTTGTAATGAACAAACCATTCCGTTTGATACAATGCCACGGATTTTGGAACGCTTAATTTTTACTCCTCCAGGAAGTTCAGCACCATTTAAGGCGACAATGACATATTGATCTTTTTCAACATTCGGAGCTCCACAAATAATTTCTAATACTTCATTTCCGACATCAACTGTCAATAAACTTAAATGGTCACTATTTGGATGATGAGTTTTTGTTAAGACATGTCCGACAACAAGGTTAGTTGCTTCAACAATCTTATTTACGCCTTCCACTTCCACAGAATGTAATGATAATTTTTCAACAATTTCTGCAAGAGGAATACCTTCAAGATTTACTAATTCATTTAGCCATTGTAATTTTACTTTCATTTTAACCTCCTAGAATTGCCTTAAGAAACGTAAGTCATTTTGATAGAAATCACGAATATCTTCAATTCCATATTTCAACATCGCAACTCTTTCAATTCCCATTCCAAAGGCAAAACCTTGATACTTATTTGGATCATAACCTGACATTTCTAATACCCGTGGATGAACCATACCAGCTCCAAGGATTTCAATCCAACCTGTATGTTTGCATAATGAGCATCCACGTCCTTCACATTTAAAGCAACTTACATCAACTTCAACTCCCGGTTCAACAAATGGGAAGAATGATGGACGGAAACGAACATTTCGTTCTTTTCCGAATAAATGTTGAATCATAAGAGTTAATGTTCCTTTTAAGTCACTCATCGTAATATTAGGTCCAACAACCAATCCTTCAATTTGCATGAATTGATGAGAATGAGTGGCATCATCTTCATCACGACGATATGTTTTTCCTGGACAAATGATTTTTACCGGTTCACCCTTAGCTTTTAATAATGTTCTTACTTGAACTGGAGATGTATGTGTACGTAATAGGGTACTTTCATCAATATAGAAAGTATCTTGCATATCACGTGCAGGATGTCCTTTTGGAAGATTTAACATCTCAAAGTTATATAAATCAAGTTCAACTTCAGGTCCTTCAGCAATCTGATACCCCATCCCAATAAAAATATCCTCGACTTCCTGACGGACTTTTGTTAATGGATGAAGTTTACCGATGTTAAACTTTTTCCCCGGTAAAGTAACATCAATCGTTTCAGCTTCAAGTTTTTTAATAACTTCTTGAGCTTCTAATTCTTCCTTTTTTTCGTTTATTAAATCAGTAATTTTATTTTTAAAATCATTAAGTTCAATTCCTAAATTCTTTCTTTCTTCAGGAGACAAATCTTTCATTTTACTAGCAACTTCTTGCAATTTACTTTTCTTTCCTAAAAATGAAGCTTTTAATTCATTTAATTCGTGAATTGAAGATACTTTTTGAATCGCAGCAATTGCTTCTAACTCTAAATTCTTTAATTCCATATTAACCTCCAATAAAAAAGTCCTTAGACTTCTTCTAAGGACGAAATAATTCGCGGTACCACCTTAGTTCATCTTACGATGCACCTCTTAAGTTTTTAACGCTTCTTAGGCGGGTTTGATTAGAACCTCTCAAAAGACGAATTCATATTGTCCTTATGGAAAACTTTCACCAAATGTTTTCCTCTCTATAATAATTACCAATACTACTACTTCTTTATCAACGAGTTGTTAATATTATATCACGATTAATTTTTTTATTCAAGAATATTAGGCAAAAAAATAAAAGATTATTTCCCAATAATCTTTTATTTATTATATTCAATTAAGAATATTTCTAATAATTTTTAATACATATTATTATCATCAAAATTATTTAAATCATAATCTACATCCACATTAGGTTGATTGAATAAACCTGGATTACCTACAAACCCTGGAGTCATTGGAAAAGGACAACCACAGAATTCTTCTCTGAAAGTGCAATGTTCTTGACAAATTGGTTTACGGCAGCAGAAATGACGTTTGATGTTATGATTGCAGATTTGCGTAATATCTTCATGAATATGAGGTTGATTTACAACATTAAAACGATGTAAAACATTAACACTGCGAGTTACAATTGGTGGTAATGTTGTAACAACTGGGGGTAAATTAGTAACAAACGGTGGAGTAAATGGGATAAAATTCATAGCCACACCTCCTTTACTATTATCATTATACGATATGTTGTTAATTTTGAATGTGTTAATGTCATATGACAAAATCTAACATTTTATTAGTTGACATAAAGATATTATTGTTATAAAATTAAGAAAAAGGAGAATCAAATATGTATTATACACCTATTGTTATCGAACGAACATCACATGGAGAAAGATCATATGATATTTATTCGCGTCTTTTAAAGGATCGAATTATTATGCTCTGTGGTGAAATTAATGATGCGCTTGCAAATAGTGTTGTTGCACAATTATTGTTCTTGGCCGCAGAAGATCCGGAAAAAGAAATATATTTATATATCAACTCACCTGGGGGATCGATTACCGCAGGAATGGCAATATATGATACAATGAATCTTATTTCTCCACCAGTCTATACGATATGCATCGGTATGGCTGCATCAATGGCTGCTTTCATTCTTGCCAGTGGCGAGAAAGGAAAACGTTATGCCCTTCCAAACAGTGAAATAATGATTCATCAACCATCTGGAGGTACCCAAGGTCAAGCAACAGAAATTCAAATAGCTGCTAAACATATCATCCGCATTCGTGAAAGAATGAATCGTATCCTATCCGAAAAAACCGGCAAGTCAATCGAAACAATTACGATGGATACTGAAAGAGATCATTACATGTTTGCCGAAGAAGCTAAGGAATATGGAATAGTTGATGAAATAATGGTTAAGCAAAGTTAGTCTATGACTAACTTTTTTAATATAAAAAAAGAGCTTAAGCTCTTAATAATCACTAGTTCGTAAATTTAAATCATCATATACCTTTTGGCAATATCGATAAGTATTAATTTCTTCTTTCTCTAAATGTCGATAAAAACTTTGTGGCCAATTTTCGATTGCAAATTCAAGAATTGGGGCTTGAAATGTAATATGTAGAGAAAGATTTTTTCTTTTAAATACCATCGGAATACGATCATAATCAACTGAACGAATACCATTAACATTCATAACAATAATTGGTTTTTGCAAATTAATTGCTGCTTCTACCTGCCAACGAATTAATTTACGATAACTTTTGGTCGTTTTCGTCACTAATAAGACAAATACTTCCGCCAAATTCAATTTTGCCCGAATTTGCATTTTTACTTCTTCATCAGGTAATTTATCAATTTTCTTTGCAAATTCTAATCCATCAATGAAAGAAAATTTACTACCATCACTTTGTAACCATTCTTGCATTTCTTGATAATATTCTAAATCATTTGTTCCATCAAAGGCAACATATACTTGTTTATGATAAGCCATAGTATCTCCTCACTCTAAAAAACTTTTTTTAACACGATCCCAAAAATCTGTTTCTTCTTTAATCACAAAATTAGCTTTCCGACTTGATAAACGAATGATTATCTCATCAAGGTTTGTGAAATGTTCATACATTCCATCAACAGTAACATATGCATTTGTAAAATTCGATTTCAATTTCACAATCGCCTCTTGCGATAAGACTAATGGCGAACCTAAAGTTTTATACACACGATTATTAATCGAAGCAATTTCGGTTAATTGTAAGGCACATATATTGGGATCAATAACACTTCCACCTAATGATTTATTATAGGCAGTTGATCCAGTCGGAGTCGCAGCTAGAAATCCTGTCCCCCGAAATGTTTCAAAATGTTTATCATTAATAAAAACATCGATGATTTGGGTATGGATTGGATTAATAATTGTGATCTCATTTAATCCAAATCCACTTTTATATAAATTATGAGATTTTAATAAATATTCTAAGAGATTATAATGTGCAAGCTGATAT
>DATCKF010000145.1:0-2381 GCA_036562395.1 Bacilli bacterium | reverse complement strand
ACATACTGAATTTTCATCTTCCATCTGTTCTGCTAAGTGGAAAGGATGGAATACATATGGTAAACCTGATTTATCTATTTGTTCTTTATGAGCATTAAAAGCAATTTTTAATGCTTCTTTTGTTAGTTTTGTATAAATCATAATATACCTCTTATAAATATATACCAATTATTAACATTATTATTATATCATATATTAATTTATTTCACATCAATTTTTCAAATTTAATACAAATGTTCTAGGTAATATTTATTAACTTTCTCTTTTACAAACCTCAAAAGAGTGATATAATTATTTTATGGAGGTAAATTATGTATACTTGGAAGTTAAATAACTTATATCAAAGTTTAAGTGATCCAAATTTCATTCAGGATCAAAAAACTTTAGATGAGAAGATTGATTCGTCGACATCATTTTTAAAACAATTAAATGATAAGAATCCGAAAGTTTGTTTAAAAGATATTATTCTGCAATTTGAGGAAATAAATCTACTTGCATCGAAACTTTCTTCATTTATTCATCTTACCTTATCAACCGATGCAACAAATAAAGAATTTAATAATGCGATGGTCGTTTTAAGACAAAAATTTGTAAAGATGGCATTACCTGAAACATTATTTGAAAAATATGTTGCAAGAATTGACAACTTAGATGAAGTAATTCAAAGTGATAAATTATTGCAAGAATATGAATTTATGCTTAAAGAGATTAAAGAAAATAGTATGCACTTATTAAGCGATGATGAAGAAGTGCTGATTGCGGAATTAAATCAAAGTGGTGGTAGTCTCTTTTCAAAAATGCATAATGATTTAACATCAACACTTGAAGTTGATTATAATGGTGAAGTTATTACTTTATCAAAAGTACGAAATTATGCATATGATGCTGATCCTATAGTTCGTAAGAATGCTTATTTTGCGGAACTAGCAAGTTATAAAAAAATTAATAAAGCTGCAAGCTTTGCTCTAAACGGAATCAAAAAGCAAGTATTAACACTTGCGAAAAAGAGAAAATATGCATCTCCTTTAGAACAAACTTTAAAGCAATGCCGAATTAATCAAGAAGTATTAGAATCTTTAATTCAAGCGATGAAAGCTTATCTTCCTGAATTTCATAAATACTTACGTCAGAAAGCAAAAGTATTAGGACATCAGAACGGATTACCATTTTATGATTTATTTGCGCCAATGGGAAGTTGCAATCAAAAATATACAATTGAAGAAGCACAAGCATTTATTCTCAAAAACTTCGCAACCTTTTCTCCTGATTTAGAGGAACTTGCAGAACGTGCATTTACCGAAAATTGGGTTGATTATCTTCCTCGTCAAGGAAAATCAGGAGGAGCTTTCTGTAGTCCGATTTATGCCTTAAAAGAAAGTCGCATTCTAACAAACTTTGATGGTACAATTAGTGATATCTCAACCCTTGCTCATGAATTAGGGCATGCATATCATAACTTTATAATCTTCCAAGAACGAATATTAAATAGTCATTATCCAATGCCAATCGCCGAAACAGCTTCCATTTTATGTGAAACGATTGTTAAACAAGCAACACTTAAAGCCTGCAAAACCAATGAAGAAAAACTTGGAATTTTAGAACAAGAATTACAAGACTCAACCCAAGTTGTTGTTGATATCTTAAGTCGATATTTATTTGAAAGTAATGTCTTTAACCGTGTTGAACATGAATTTCTAGATGAAAATACATTAAATCAAATCATGCTTGATGCACAAAAAGAAGCTTATGGAGATGGCCTTGATCATCAATATTTAAATGAAGGTATGTGGATATGTAAGAGTCATTATTATTCAACTGGCAGAAGCTTTTATAATTTCCCATATGCTTTCGGTCTATTATTTGCAAAGGGTATATATGCCCAATATCTAGAGAAAAAAGACGCCTTTGTCCCTGAATTAAGAAAATTGTTGAAGATGACTGGAAAAGCGACATTAATGGATGTTGCGAAAACAATTGGAATTGATATCACAAAAGAAAGTTTTTGGAGAAGTTCTCTTGAAGTAATTAAAAATGATATCAATCTATTCATTGAATTAACAAAATAAACGGCGTCATGCCGTTTATTTTTGATTCCGATGTTTTATATAAATTATAACAATAACAAGACCGATTCCAATACTTATCCCAATACTATCGATTAACACGTCAATAACACTTGATCCTCGACCAGGGACATATGATTGAATCACTTCATCAATAATCGCTACAAGTAATGCGATTAAAAATGTATAACCAATTTTATATTTATCAAAAGTTGTAAATTCTAATAATAAATATAAAAGTAAAATACTTAGCACAAAGAACTCAAAGATATGGGCAAGTTTCCGAACAACAAGTGATAAAATACTTAGATTTAGCTC
>DATCKF010000141.1:0-3395 GCA_036562395.1 Bacilli bacterium | reverse complement strand
ATACTAATATATATGGATTTTGCAAAAAATATATTATTACTTTTTAATAAGCAATTTGTTATAAAAAAAGCTTATAAAGCCCTAATTTATGAGCTTTATAAGCTTTACTAGTTATTGAATTATTAAGATTCCATTTACTATATCAACTTTAATTGTTTGATATGCTTTGAAATCATTAGATATGATTTTTTGAGCTATTGGTGTCTCAACATAATTTTGAATATAGCGCTTCAATGGTCTTGCACCATATACTTCGTCATAACCAGCTGTAGCGATATAATACAAAGCATCTTCTGTAACATTAATATTTATATATTTTTCTCGTAAACGTTCTTTCAACTCATCTATAAACTTCTTCGCAATTTCTACGATCACAAATTCATCTAATGAGTTAAACTTAATGATTTCATCAATTCTGTTTAAAAACTCTGGTTTAAAATACTTTTTCAATTCTTGATCAATTAACTCATAGGCTTGAACTTTATCATTATTCTCTAGTAAATATTGTGAACCTATATTAGAGGTCATTATGATAATGGTATTTTTAAAGTCTACTGTTCTTCCTTGTGAATCAGTAATATGACCATCATCTAAGATTTGGAGTAAAATATTAAATACATCTGTATGTGCTTTTTCAATTTCATCTAAAAGAATGATAGAATATGGTTTTCTTCTAACTGCTTCTGTCAATTGTCCTCCTTCTTCATATCCAACATATCCTGGAGGAGCACCGATTAAACGTGACACATTAAATTTCTCCATATATTCACTCATATCAATTCTAACAATATGTTCTTCACTGTCAAATAAAGCATCAGCTAATGATTTTGCTACTTCTGTTTTACCTACTCCTGTTGGTCCTAGAAATAAGAAAGAGCCAATTGGTTTTTTAGGGTCTTTTAAACCTGCTCGGGCACGAATAATCGCATTAGCTACTTTCTCAATAGCTTCATCTTGACCTTTCACTCTTTTTCGTAATATATCAGCTAAATTAATTAACTTTTCTTTTTCACCTTGCACAAGTTTAGATAATGGAATTTTGGTCCACCGCGAGATTATTTCAGCAATTTCTTCTTCTGTAACACTTTCTCTTAACATCAAATTCTTTTCTTCTTTATTTTCTAAATTTGTAATTTCTTTTTCTAATTCTGGGATAATACCGTATTTTATCTCAGCTGCTTTATTTAAATCATATTTGCTTTCAGCTAATTCTAAATCATGTCTTGCTTGGTCTAATTTAGTCTTAACTTCTTGTAATTTAATTATACCTTGTTTTTCTTTTTCATATTGAGCCTTCATTTCCTTTTGCTTATCTTTTAAATCAGCAATTTCTTTTTGTAAATTCTTAAGTCTTTCTAAAGAAATATCATCTTTTTCTTTGCTCAAGGCTCGTTCTTCAATCTCATACTGCATTATTTTACGGGTAACTTTATCTAATTCTTCAGGCATAGAAGCTATTTCAATTCTAATAGTAGCACAAGCTTCATCGATTAAATCAATTGCTTTATCAGGTAAAAAACGATCTGTAATATAACGATTCGATAAGGTAGCTGCTGCTACGATGGCACTATCCGTAATCTTGACACCATGATGAAGTTCATATCTTTCTTTTAATCCTCTTAGAATACTAATTGTATCTTCTACACTCGGTTCTTCAACCAAAATTTTTTGAAAACGTCTTTCAAGTGCTGGATCATGTTCAATATATTTTCGATATTCATTAAGTGTCGTTGCACCTATACAGTGCAGTTCACCTCTAGCTAACATCGGTTTTAATAAGTTACCAGCATCCATTGCTCCTTCAGTTTTACCTGCACCAACGATATTATGAATTTCATCGATAAATAGTATGATGTTACCATCACTTTGTTTTATTTCATTTAGAACTGCTTTTAAACGTTCTTCAAACTCACCTCGATATTTAGCACCCGCTACAAGACTTGCCATATCAAGTTCAAAAATTGTTTTATTTTTTAATGTATCTGGTACATCATTTTTCATAATTCGTTGAGCTAATCCTTCTACAATAGCGGTTTTTCCAATACCAGGTTCACCTATAAGTACAGGATTATTCTTTGTTTTTCGTGATAGAATTCTAATAGCACGTCTTACCTCTTCATCACGACCTATTACGGGATCTAGTTTTCCATTCTTAGCTTCTTTGACTAAATCCCTTCCATATTTCTCTAGTACTTCATATGTCGATTCTGGATTCTGTGATGTGACCTTTTGATTACCTCTTATATCTTTTATCGTTTTTTCAATATTTTGATAGTTTAAACCTAGTTTTCTGATAATTTCTCGATGTTTATAATTATTTGTTTTTAGGTAGGCTAATATTACATGTTCTACAGATATATAATCATCTTTGTACTTTTGTTTTATTTGTTCTGCATCAATTAATAACTGACTTAAAGAAGGGGAAATATATATTTGGGGATTATTCGATGATACTTTTGGTAGATTATCTATAAGCTTTGCTAACTCAAAACTAAATTGCTGTAAATCATAATTATTTAATTCGAATATACGTTTCATTAATCCTTGTTGGTCATTAACAAGATTAAGCATTAAATGTTCAATCTCCACTTGTTGGTTATGATCACTTATTGCTGTATTTTGGGCACTAATAATGGCTTCTTGCATCTTTTCGGTAAATTGATTGATATCCATGACTAACCTCCTTTTAGCACTCACTTAGCTTGAGTGCTAATACATTTATATCTTATCCATTTTTTAGCACTTTGTCAATAGGAGTGCTAATATTTTTAAATTATTTTTTATTATTAGATTCCTTGACTATTTTACGCAAATAGTATAATCTAATTATTACACATTTTATACATTGAGGTGCAAGATGAAAAAACATTTGTTGTTGATAGACTTAGATGGTACAACACTATATGACTGGCAAACACTAACTGATGAAACCATAAAACGTATAAAGCAAGTTAATGATTTAGGACATATTGTATGTATTGCAACAGGAAGACCATATCGTTCATCAAAGATATTTTATGATAAACTACAATTAAGAACACCCATAGTTAATTATAACGGCGCTTTAATTCATCATCCATATGATGAGCATTTTGATGAAATTACCCGAGAAATAGACTTAAATCATATTTTAAAAGTTTTTTCCGATATTGGTCATTTAATCGAAAATGCTTTTTGTGAGTATTATGAAGATATATATCTATATAAAGAAAGTGAAGATATTATGCCTCTAATTCACCCTGAGGGTGGGAGATTAACTATAGGAAACTTTCATGATATACTTCATTTAAACCCTAATGGCTTTATCCTTCTTACTTATCCAGAAACTACAAATCAAGTAGAAACTTATTTACAAAATAATTTTTCAGGAGTTCTCAATTTTCGTAATTGGGGTG
>DATCKF010000140.1:0-4157 GCA_036562395.1 Bacilli bacterium | reverse complement strand
CTTCTGTTATTGGATCAGTTGCAAGCGATACTCGTAAAGTGTCACCAATACCTTCATTTAATAAAATTCCTAAGCCAATAGCTGATTTAATTGTTCCGGAAAAGGCAGTTCCAGCTTCAGTAATGCCGATATGAAGTGGATAAGGAAAGGTTTTAGCTGCAAGTTCATAGGCTTTTATCGTCGTATCAATATCTGATGCTTTTAAGGATAATACGATATTATGAAATGATAAGGACTCAAGAATTTCAATATGCTTTCTCGCACTTTCAACAAGCCCTTGAGCATTTCTTCCATAATCTTTTGCAATTTGTTGATCCAATGAACCAAGATTAACACCAATTCGAATCGGAATCTTATATTCTTGGCATTTTTCAACAACCCTCTTAACCCGATCAATGGAACCAATATTGCCAGGATTAATTCGTAATTTATCAACCCCAGCATCAATTGCTGCTAAGGCTAAGCGATAATCAAAATGAATATCAGCAACAAGAGGAATTCCAATATGTTTTTTGATTTCTTTGATGGCGAAAGCATCTTGTTGATCTAAGACAGCGACACGGATAATCTCACATCCGACATCTTCTAATGCTTTTATTTGCGCAACTGTTGCTTCAACATCCTTTGTACGCGTATTCGTCATACTTTGAATAGCAATCGGATTATTCCCACCAATAGCTATCTTTCCAATTGAAACAACATTACTTTTTCGTCTTAGCATTCACATCCTACTTTCTTTTTACAGTTTTACGTTGTGGCGAACGAATTCGTTGTTGACGCAAAATATTATATATCGTACTACGAGATTGGGTATATCCACGTTTATGCATTTCTTCTGCAAATTTAGAAAAATTCATACCCTTAAATTCTGTACGATAAATATGCGCTAATTCTTTACGAATGGTAATATCATAAGTGTTAATAGGTTTATTATATCTATTTTTATGAATGATTCCCTTATCGCCTTCATTATATACTTGTCTTTTTAAATTTCTTATTTGTCTTGTTGTCACTTTTAATAGCTTTGCAGCTCTCGGTCCATTAATCTCACCATTAATTAATCTTTTTATTGTTCGTAATTTTCGACGCTCTTCCTTTGTTAACTTCGGTTTTTTAACAATTTCTTCTATTTCGTATTGTTTTTCCATAATATTCGTATTTTATAACTAAAACACTTACCCTCCTCTACATTCTCTTAATTAATAATAATTTCCTTTATATCTTATCATAAAATTACAAAAAACACAAGAAAAAAACCAATTATCTAAAAAATTGGTTTTTTAAATATTGTATAAAATAATTTTTGTTTTAAAATTGAAGATATGAGTTTCAAAGTTGTAGTATGATATTGATATTTACGAAGATCACGATGATCAAACAGATAATGAAGTGGTTCATTTCCTCCATCGGTGACATTCGCTCCATCCTTATCTTTGATTATCTTCTGATTTTCAAAATGGTATTTACCAAAACAATATAAATAGGCAAAATCAATTAATTTTTCATCAATAAAACTTTTTTCCTTATCAATTTGATACTTCAATAGACATAAATAATATTCATCATTACTAGTTACAAATAATAAAAAATCTCCTTCTAAATATTTTTGAAATTTTCGTGGAATTTCTAAAACATCATACTTTTGGAAAGATTTAAAGATACGATAATTATCCTTAACATTACTTTTTACATTCTTTCCGTTTAAATCACAACCATAACACTGATACCTTTTAAGTTTTCTTAAATCATAAGATTTAAGATTTAAATGTTCATGCTTACAAAGCTTTTTGAGGATTTTGATTAATAACTTACTACTTACTAGATACATCTATAGTTCCCTTTCCAATACATTGTATTAGGAAGGGGACAAATTATGATTATAAAAAAAGCTCTAACGAGCTTTACGAACATTGCGATGTTTCTTTCGATATTTCGGTTTTTTCTTTTTATTTAAATCAGTTATATCAATTGCAAATGGATGATCTTTAATGACATTGATTTTCGAATGAAGATGTTTTTCAATACTTTTTAATAAACGTATTTCTTCTTCGCTACAAAAAGATAATGCTGTTCCACTTAAACCAGCACGACCAGTTCTGCCAATACGATGAATATAAGTTTCGGGATCTTCAGGAATATCATAATTAATGACATGACTTAACTCTTCAATATCCAGTCCACGAGAAGCAATGTCAGTTGCAACTAATACTTTAATTTTTTTATTCTTGAAATCATTTAAAGCTTTCGTTCTTGCAGCTTGCGTTTTATCTCCATGAATAGCATCAGCTTTAATTTTATAACTTTGAAGTTCTTTTAATAATAAATTGGCACCATATTTTGTTCTTGTAAAGATTAATGCGGAAGTGACAAGTTTCACATTTAAAATACTTAACAACAAATTAATTTTATTGCTTTTACTAACAAAAAAGACTGCTTGTTTAATTGCATCGATTGTTGGTTTTTCAGGTGATATGGCAATTCTAACAGGATTCTTTAAAAGCGTTTCTGAAAGTTCAATTATTGTATCTGGAAGGGTTGCGGAAAAGAGCATGGTTTGTCTTTCTTCAGGTATTTCTCTTGCAATTCTTTTCACATCAATAATAAATCCCATATCCATCATGCGATCTGCTTCATCAAGAACAAAAAACTTGACATTACGTAAATCAACTAATTTTTGATCTTTTAAATCTAATAATCTTCCAGGAGTTGCAATTAAAATATCAACTCCTTTTCTTAATGTTTTAATTTGCTGCCCAATCGATACGCCACCATAGACAACTGCAGTATTGATATTTAGATATTTCGTATAAATTCGAAAACTTTCATATATTTGCACTGCTAATTCACGAGTTGGAGCTAAAATTAAAGCTTTTATACCTCGACTATTAGGAAGCATTTGAATAATTGGAATCGCAAAAGCAGCAGTTTTTCCCGTTCCCGTTTGGGCACTTGCTAAAATATCTTGACCTTGTAATAATATGGGAATAGCTTGTTCTTGAATTGGTGTAGGCTCTTGATAACCTGCTTCTGTTATTGCTTGATATATTGGTTTTATGATTTGTAATTGTTCAAAACTCATTTTCTCACCTATTTTATGTTATACCTTTCAAGAAAAATTATAAATTATTCTTGCAAAAAAAGTGAATATATAGTATAATGTAGCAGTAAAGTATATTAGGAGGAATTAAGATGCGTATAACTTTCTTAATGAAATGCTCAGTCTGTGGTGAGGAAAATTATTTAACAGAAAAGAACAAGAAAAACACACCAGATCGTCTTGAACAAATGAAGTATTGTCCAAAATGTCGTAAACAGACATTACATAAAGAGAAAACTAAAAAGTAAAAAATTCCACCATTTCGTGGTGTTTTTTTATTTAAATGCTTAAAATATTTTTAAGCATTTTTTATTTAAAACGATAATAAGCAATGACATCATCATATAAATGATCATTAAATTTTCTCTTCCTTAACATTTCAATTTCAAATTTATATGGAGGATATTGCTCATTATCATTTTTAATATAAGGTGTTTCTAAAATTTTCGGTATATCTTTAAATCTTTCATCTTCACATATTTTTAAAAGGGTTTCAAATCCAATTTCCCCATAACCGATATTTTCATGACGATCCTTTCGACTACCTGAAGGATTTTTACTGTCGTTAACATGAATGACTTTTAATTGATTAATCCCAATGACCTTATCAAATTCCTTAATAACAGCATCATAATTATTAACTAAATCATAACCGCTATCAAAAATATGACATGTATCTAAGCATACTTTGATACGATTATGATTAACTTTTTTAATAATTGATTGTAATTGATCAAAAGTAAAACATGCTTCAGTTCCTTTTCCAGCCATCGTTTCAAGAGTTAAAAAGACATCAGTATCTTTAGTATTAGCAATAATCTCTTTTAAGCTATTCGCAATTACTTCTAATCCTTCATCAATTGATAAATCTAAGGTTGCTCCTGGATGAATGACAAGATATTTTGCCCCAATCGCAGATGTTCTTTTAACCTCTTTAGTAATGAAATCAATTGCAAATTGTCTTTTTTCATCATCTTTTTGGGCTAAATTAATAATATATGGAGCATGAACAATAACATCCTCAATAGCGATGTTATTTTTTTTAATAATATCTTGAAAT
>DATCKF010000078.1:0-14864 GCA_036562395.1 Bacilli bacterium | reverse complement strand
GGCCTAAACCTGGAGTTGCAATTAATTCATCTTTATATTTATATAAATGATAAAAATCTGTAACCTCTTTCACATAATTATTCTCATATAAATACGTAACTAAATTTTCTCCCAAACCTTCTATATCCATACCTGCTCTTGAACAAAAATATATTAGTGATGCTAAGATTCTACCTTCACAATTTTCATTTACACAATAATGAAGGGATTCATTTTCCCGACGAACAAGTTTTTCTCCACAAGCAGGACAGTTTTCAATCATTTGAAAAGGAAGACTATTGGGATCACGAAAATCAAAATTAACACCAACGACTTCTGGAATTATTTCTCCAGCTTTACGGACCGTTACAACATCACCAATTCTAATATCACGTTCTTTTATAAAATCTTCATTATTTAATGTCGCTTTTGAAACCATCGTTCCCGCAATCATCACTGGTTCTAATATCGCATTCGGAGTGATATTTCCAGTTCTACCGACAGTAAATGTGATATCTAAAAGTTTGGTTGCAACTTCAAGGGCTGGAAATTTATAAGCAATCGCCCATTTTGGATTTTTAACAGTATACCCTATTTTATCATATAACTCAAATTCATTGACTTTAATGACCACGCCATCTGTTTCATAATCAAGTTCATGACGTTTATCTTTCCATTCTTCAAGATAATCAAGAACATCATTGATTGTTGGGCAATATCGATAATATGGATTTGTAGCAAACCCTAATTTTTCGAGAAAATGAAGAGCATCAATTTGCGTTTTGATTTGATATTTTTCAGGATCAACCAAAGTATAATTAAAGATATCTAATTCACGTGATGCTGTAATACTTGGATCAAGTTGTCTTAATGATCCCCCTGCAGCATTGCGAGGATTGCGAAAAGGTTCAAGATTTTGCATGATCCGTTCATCATTAATCCGTTCTAGTACTGATTTCTTCATATATACTTCGCCACGAACTTCAAGATCATAATCTTCTTCAAGTGTCTTTGGTAAGCTTTTAATTGTTTTCATATTCGGAGTGATATTTTCTCCAACTTGCCCATTGCCACGAGTTGCCCCAAGAATAAATATTCCATTACGATATCTAGCAGTACTAGCGATACCGTCAATTTTCAGTTCACAAACAAATGATGGTTTTAATCCTAATTTTGCAATCCTTTCATAAAATTCAAGGATTTCCTGGTGATTAAAAGCATTTGCAAGTGATAACATCGAATTTTGATGAACAACTTTTTCAAATGCATTTTCTTGATAATAACCAACTTCTTTAGTTGGTGAATTTGGTAAAACATATTGAGGATAAGCAGCTTCTAGTTTTTCTAATTCCCTTAATAAAGCATCATATTCACTATCTGATATTGATGGATTGTCTAAGACATAATATTCATAACGATAGCGATTCAATATTTCTGTTAATTGATAAATTCTTTCCTTAATATTCATCTTAATCACCTCATCAATTATATCATAAATCATCCTCTAATAAAAGCAAAACAATAAAACAATTAATGCAAAATAAAAAAGCGCATTATGCGCTACTCCTCTTTTTTGGAAATTGTCGGATGAGTCATATCAAATTGCTTAATCATTCCTTTTGATGCAAAACAGATTTGTCCAATCGTATCTTTTAATGAAACAATAATCCCTTCACCATAAATCGTATGAATGACTTTATCACCAACTTGATATTTAGTTGGACTTTTAACTTCTTCTGATACAACTTCAACCTTTTCTTCTTTATTAGACTTTTGATAATTAACAAATTCAAGAAGAAATTGTGATTGCATATTATATGTATAATAACCATATAATAAACGTTTAGTTGCGCAAGTTAAGAATAATTTATTCTTTGCTCTTGTTGCAGCAACATAAGCTATTCTTCTTTCTTCTTCAATATCAATATCTTCAAGTCGATTTATATTAGGGAAAATTCCATTTTCAAAAGCCACAATAAAGACTGCTTTAAATTCCAATCCTTTTACAGAATGGATAGTTGATAAAGTAATACCATCATGACTTTGCTTTTGGGTTTCTAGTTTATCATCAGCTAAAATTGCTTCATCAAAAGCAGCAATTAGTTTATCACTGCGACTGGCAATTTCCCCATTGTTTTCAATATTATATAAAATACTTTTAAATTCCATTAAGTTTTCTAATCGTTCTTCATATGCTTCATCATTTTCTAAATCTTGTAAATATCCAGATTCATCTAATAATTGTTCATATAAGGTAACTAAATCAGTTGTATCTAAGCGATTTTGAAAATCAATAATAAACTCTTTAAAAGATATTAAAGTGTGATATTTATTGCCAACGATTGCTTGTGAAGAATCGATAGCTTCAAATAATGATTTTTTTTCTTGTTTTCGATAATCGAGTAATTTTTGTAAGGTTTTAAGGCCAATTCCACGAGATGGAACATTCACAATCCGTTTAAAACTTTGAATATCATCACTAAAAACAATCAATCTTAAATAAGCAATCACATCTTTAATTTCTTTACGACGAAGATAACTTACTCCTCCGAAAATGCGATAAGGGAGGTTGGCTTGCACAAACTTTAATTCAAAGTTACGGGAGATTGCACTATTTCGATATAATATCGCAATATCTTGATAACGATAATCATTTTTTAATAATGACTTAATATTTTCAATAACATAATCTACTTCATCTTCATGGTCGCGTGCTTGATAAACTACGACATCATCACTAGACCCTTTAATTTCTGAGAATAATTCTTTGGGTTCCCGATCCTTATTATGCGATATTAAGCGGTTGCAACCATCAAGAATTGTTTGGGTTGAACGATAATTTTGATTTAAGATGATTAATTGATGTTCTGGGAAATCACGTTTAAAGAGTTTCATGTTTTCATAATTTGTTCCCCGGAAACTATATATCGATTGATCATCATCACCAACGACAAAGAGATTACGATGCTCCATCGCAAGCATTTTGATAATTTGATATTGAATTAAATCAGTATCTTGAAATTCATCAACTAGAATATGATAAAACTTATTTTGATATTTATTGAGGATCTGCGGATAGTTTTGAAAAATCTCGCGAACTTTAATTAACAAATCTTCAAAATCAAGTAGATTTAATTCTTTCATTAAATTTTCATAAGCATTAAAGATTGTATTTTCAATTGGAACACTTGATTTAATATCAAAGCATTTACAATAATTTAATTTTTTTCGTAGATATCTTGGTGAATATGTTTTTTTATTATAATTACCATTATCTAATACTTCAGTTAAGATTTTTAATTGATCTTCATCATCAATAATCGCAAAGCGATTTGAATATCCTAAAACTTTAATTTCTCGACGTAAAATACTTGCACAGAGAGAATGGAATGTTGAAATGGTGAGGTGGGAAGCTTGGGGACCAACAAGATTAAATAAACGTTCACGCATCTCATTTGTAGCTTTATTTGTAAAGGTAATTGCTAAGATTGAAGTAGGATCAATACCATGGTTAATCATATTAGCAATGCGATATGTTAATGTTCTTGTCTTACCACTTCCTGCCCCAGCAAAAACCATCACCGGTCCCGTGATTATTTCTGCTGCTTGCCTTTGCTTTTCATTTAAACTTTCTAACATGTCATTCTCCCCTTGCTTTTTTATTTATACGATGTTTTTAATGGTACGATGCGATTAAAAATCAGATTATCATTATTCGTATCTTTATCAACAATATAATAGCCATCACGGATAAATTGATAACGGTCTTCGACTTTAAATTCTTGATTTTCAACAAACCCTTGCATTTGTATCCATGAGTTTGGATTTAAACGTTCAAGGAAGTTTTCAGCATCTACTTTATCATCTAAAATTAATGGTTCAAATAAATTAAAGGTTGCACGTTTGGCTGTTGTCGCTTCAACAAATCCAATTGTGCCATTAGGTTTACGTTCATTAAATCCTGTTCCACTTAAAGTTTCAGGATCATATGTACAATATACTTCTTCAATATTTCCGTTTTCATCATACTTAACATCATTAGCTTTAATAAAATAAGCATTATATAATCTTACTTCAAGTCCTAATGCTAAACGTTTATAATGTTTATTTGGCTTTTGTAAGACGAAATCTTCTTTTTCAATGTATAAATATTTTGAAAAAGCAATTGTTCTGTATCCTAATTCTTCATTTTCATTATTATTTAAAGCTTTTAATGTTTCTACTTGACCTTCTGGATAATTAGTAATAACAATCTTTAATGGATCTTTTACAGCCATAATCCGTTTCGCTTTTAATTTTAAATCTTCGCGAATTGCATGTTCTAACATTTCAGGGTCAACGGTTGAATTGACTTTGGATAAGCCCGTCGCAAGAATAAAATCTTTGATTGCTTCAGGTGTATATCCACGACGACGCAATCCCGCAAGTGTTGGCATTCTTGGATCATCATAACCTTTGACTTTTCCCTTCTCCACAAGTTCTTTCAAATATCTTTTACTTAAAATCGTATTAGCAAGATTTAATCTTCCAAATTCGATTTGTTGAGGACGATGTGGAGTTTCACAATTTTCGATTACCCAATCATATAAAGGACGATGATTTTCATATTCAAGACTACATAAGGAATGAGTAATTCCTTCAATTGCATCTTGTAAAGGATGAGCAAAGTCATACATTGGATATAAGCAATATTTATTGCCTTGACGATGATGATGTGTATAAATGATGCGATATAAAACCGGATCACGTAAATTGATATTCGGACTTGCCATATCTATTTTCGCACGTAAGGTCTTTTCGCCTTCTTTATACATACCTTTACGCATGTTTTCAAACAATTGCAAATTTTCTTCAACACTACGATCACGATAAGGTGAATTTCTTCCTGGTTCAGTTAATGATCCACGATATTCCGCAATTTCTTCAGGACTTAAATCACAAACATATGCAAGACCTTTTTTAATTAATTTAATTGCATATTCAAATGTCTCATCAAAATAGTCAGAGCCAAAGAAAACATTCGCTGGTTCATAACCTAACCATTTGATATCTTCCTTAATCGCTTCAACAAAACTAGCATCTTCTTTAGTTGGATTTGTATCATCAAAGCGTAAGTTTGTTTTACCATTGAATAACTTTGCAAGTTCAAAATTCGTTACTAAAGCTCTTGCATGACCAATATGCAAATAAGCATTTGGTTCTGGTGGAAATCTTGTTAAGATTTTATCTACTTTTCCACTTGCAAGATCATTTTCCATAATTGTTTTAATAAAATTATTAATTTCAGCCATAATCATTTTCCCTTTATTACTTGTATTTCTTTTATATTTTGTGCATATGCATATTTTTTAAACGTCTGTATTGCCATTGCTTTCGATTCTTCGATATATGTATTTTGAAAGCAAATCACAAATAAAAGAATTCTTTTCGTATCTTTGGTTATCATTGTCCGTTCCGTATCACTAGTTGGTGAACCAAATGGTGATATTTCATCACAATAAAGAGGAATATTATTGACATTGATTAAACCCCTACCAATCCCATAATATTCATCTGCTTCTGTGCCTAAACGAATATAAACATCACCGACGATTTTATCCAAATCTAAGACAGCAGTTGAGCGGCATATAGCGAGCGATAATATATTTCCAGTATCAACAACATTGTTGATCCGATATAAACCATAGCCTTTCACAAGCCTTCTTAATAATGATTCACAGGCTAAGCGATAACGACTAGGATCTTTTCCAAGTGCTTTATATCCATCTCGGGCTTCTTTGATAAGAGGAATATTCAAGATATCACTCAATGAATATTCCTCTCTTATTTTTCTTTCATATTCGCAAATAGCTTCTTCAGTAATCGAGCTATCCTCAACTTTAACATCCATCGTAAAGGCAAGAATATTAAAGTTTGGAAGGGAATTTAAAAGTTCTTGTAAAATGGTAATTTTCATTCTAGTTCTCCGATAATGCTTGTTCCCTTATACTTGCATATTTTAACAATATTTCTTTCATCGTATCCAATTTATCAGTAATTTTGATATATTGAATAACTTGTTTGTTTTTATCGATTGCTTCCATTTGTTTATTAAGAAAGGCAATTCTTGTTTTAAGATTACTAATTCTTAAATTTGTTTCTTTAATTTCTTCTTTTATTTTTATAATTTCTTCATGATTTGTTTCTTGGGATAATCGAGATTCAAGTTCTTTTAATAAAGAACATTTTTTCTCATACTCTTTATCATATCCAAGTTTTTCATTTTTAATAGCTTTATATCGACGAACATCTAAGAAATCATTAGCTAATTTCTTTTCCGCATTACTATAACGTTCATATAATTCCTTTAATTCTCTTTCTTTAGTTCGTAATCTTGCCATTTCTTGTGATTCTTCTTTTTCTTCAACTTCTAATTCGAGTTGTTGTTGATGAGAATCATTTTGAACATTAGTCGTTTCTTCGAGTTTTGGTTCTACGGAATTATCAAATGTCTTGACATCAAAATCATTTAGTTCTTGAGTTTTCACAGATGTTTCATCTTTAGGTTCAGCCATAGGTGCAACCATAGATTCAACTTTAGGTTCAGCTTTATTTTCAACTTCAGGTTCAGGTTTATTTTCAATCTCAGGTTCAGCTTCAAATTCAACTGTTGGTTCAATTTTAGTTTCTACTTCAGGTTCAGATATAGGTTCAACTTCTCTTTGTTCAAATGATGCTGATTCCTCTTGAACTTGTAGATTTTGAAATCTCTTTTGCTTGATTTCTTCTTGACTTTCAATTACCCTACCAAAATCATTTTGCGTATGTTCTTCTTCGAGTTTTGATAAGATTTCATTTTCACGTTTTTGTTTACTTACAAGTTTTTGTTGGCGAAGAATGAAGGAATCTTTTAAGTCTTTTTCTTCTTCTTGTAATGTCCTTAATTGTTCTTCGATATTTTCAAGATCATTTTTATGTCTTAAATTAAGTTTTCGTAAATCATCTTCTTGAACCTTACGTAACTTTTCTTGACGATCTTGAAGTTCTAAGAATAAACGTGTCTTTTCTTTTTCATATTCATTTTTCGCATTAATTCCAAAATCTTGACGACTATTAAAGGCAATATTTAATTCTTCAATTCGCTTTTGAACATCCGCAATTTTCTCTTCATGTTCTTTTACAAGTTCTTGATTTTTCTCTAAATCAAGTTTAAACTTTTCAATGCATTCAATTTTGCGATTTTCAAGAGCTTGTTGAAGACGACGAATATTATTTAATTTATGTAAATATTCTTGATCAATTTTGCCAACAAAACTTATTGATTTATTTACATTGGTATGAGGAATAGTACGAAGATTAATTTCAATATTTGGTTTAACTGATTCAACTTCTACTTTCTCTTCTTCATCTTTAGTATCTTCTTGCTTACTAATCCAATCAGGTGATTGTTCAATATGATGATTGTTTTCTTCTTTAAAATCCTCTACTGGTTCATCATATTGTTCTTGAGTTACTTTCTCTTCTTGTTCTAAATCTTGATTGAAAGAAGGATATTGAGGTTGAATAGGTTCAGTCTTTAGATCGATTTCATCTTCTTTCTCATCATCAGCTTGAGTAATCTTTTCTTTTTCTAGATATAAGTCTTCAACTTGTGGTTTATATGTTGGAGCGACATTTTCTTCTTTTACACTATTTAAGTTTTCTTGTAGATTAAAAGATGGAGCAGATTCTTCTTTTGAACTATTTAAGATTTCTACTTTTGGTTTAAATGGTTGAATAATCTTTTCTTCATGTAAACTATCAACTCTTGTTTCTAATCTTTCTTTGTGCTTTGATAGTTCTTGACGTATTTCCTCTTTAAAATGTTCAAGTTCAAGAGATAATTCTTTAAATAAGTTCGAAGTATCTTCGTTTGTCCTTTTATCTTGATTTAATGATTTAATATATGTACCTAAATCTTGAATTTGTGATTCAAGCATGGATATTTTATCATTAAATTCACGATCTTCTTGAGGATGATTTGATTTTTGCATCGAAGCAATAATTTGATCACGACGAGCTATTTCTTGCTCATAGTAATGTTTTACATTATCGACTTCAGGATGCATATATGAAGGATATACAGAATATGGTTGATATCCTTTCTTAGGTGTTTCTAAATTTGATACTAATGAAGCATAGTAAGATAAACCTTTATCCTCACTTGTAACTCTTTCGAGTTTTTGTTTCAACTTCATTATTTCTTGTTCTTTAGCATCTAAATCATTAAAGAGTTTTTGTTCAATTTCATAATGATTATTTCTTTCTTCCGCAAGTTGCTCTTTATATGTTTTTACTCTTTGACTTAGCTTTTCAAGTTCATACTTATAATCGCTTAAAAGATTTTCAAGTCCTGTAACCTTGACATGTGTATCTTCTAATTCACGAGTAAGTTGTTCTTGAATTCGTTTACTATCTTCAAGAAGGATGCGTTTTTCTTCATTAAATTTCTTAATTAAGACTGATACTTTCGTTTTCGCTTCTAATTCAACTTTTTCTTTATAAGATTGAATTAATAATTTTTGCTTATTAATTTCATCTTGTAACGCAATAATCTTTTCATTCTTTTCACGAGCAACGCTTTCTTTGAACTCATTAAAGTTTTGCTTTTCAGCTTCTAATTGCTTTTTAAGTTCGTCTAATTGTTGATGATAACGTTCCTCATTATCTTTAATAACTTGCTTTTGGGCAATATTTAAGTAAGTTGCTTTTTCAAGTTCTCGTTGTAATTTTGTAATATCTTGATTATATTTTTCGCGTTCAGTCTTAAGCTTATTTAAATACTCTTCAACAAGCCCACGATTTTGCCCTTGATCTTTCATTTTCAATTCATATTCTTCCGTAAGTTTTGCAAGTTCATTTCGATAATTATTATGAATTGAATCAATTTCAGCTTGATGTTTTTCTTCTAATTGCTTTATATCTGGTTGTTCTTTTGTTATTCGCGCAATTTCAGCTTTTAGTTTTGTTAGTTCACGCTCATAATCTTTAATTCTTAATTCTAAAGTTTTATTTTCATTAAGTAAAGCAATCTTTTCTTGTTTATGAGCCATTAAAAGATTTTGACGATTTAATTGTTGATCTTGACTTAATTCGAGGAATTCTTGTTGGATTTTGAGGAGTTCTTGGTTGATTTCTTCGTTATTACTATTATTAAAGGCGTTAATAAATTGTGAAGATAGTGCTAATGTTTGGGAATCAAAAACAGGAATATTATTATAAGTTATGGAAAGGAGATTGTTTAGGCGTAACTTTGTTTCTTCAAGTTCATTGGTAAGACGACGATTTTCTTCTTCTAATTCATATTGATGAGGATCTTCATACTCATCAAAATCTTCTTCTTTGACTAATATTTCAAGGTCACTTAATTTTTTCTGCAAATCCAATTCCTTCTTTTGTGCTAATTGTGCTTCAGCTTGCATCAATTCTTTTTCTAAACGTTTTTGAATCATAATTTGTTCACGTAATTTTTGAAGATTATTGATAACGCCCTTACTATCATCATCGTCATCATCAAATTTCGATGCACTCTTTAATTTGGTATCAAAAAATGATTTTGGATTTTTTGTACTTTCTTCTTCACGAACACTCTTTAATAATTCTTTACTATCCATATCCATAAGTTGATCAGTTTGCACTGATTCTTCCTCTCCTCTAATTTTTAGTAAATTATCATCAGTTTGCACTGAAGTCTTATTTGCTACTTTACGCTTGGTAGTTGATGTTGACTTTTTAGCGGTAGATTTTTTTGAAGTTGACTTTGATTGTGAGGTTGATTTTTTCTTTGTTGGTTTTGGCTTAATAACTTCTATTTCCTTAGTTTTATCTGCAACTACCTCTTCTTTTATTTTCTCATCTTGACTAAATTCTTTAACTTCTCCTTTTTCTTCCTTTGATGGTTCTATTTGTTCTGTCTTTATTTCTTCAATAACTGGTTCTGTAATTTCAGAAGTTTCTTGTTTTAAAGAGCTAGGTTCAGTATTAGATTGTAACTCTATATTCAATGGTTCATTTATATCATCGATTACTCTTTCTTCCATTATTGCTTTATTATCTAATACTTTTTCTTCTGCTTCTAGTACATTTGAATTATCTGATACTTTTTCTTCTATTACTAGTTCATTTGTATCAAATAATACCTTATCTTCTAATGGTTCTTTATAATCAGTTGTATCTTGTTCTGTTATTTCTTCTTGAAGTTCTTGATCCGAATCTTCTTTTACATTTGTTGATTGTATTTGTTCTTCTTCAGTGGTTGTCTCTGAAACTAAATTGTTAGTTTCTTCATCTGTGTCTTCGTTTTGGGTTTCTGAATTGTTAATGTCATCAACAAGAAGGGTCTTTTTTAATTCATCCAATCCATCAACAATTGTAAAATTATCGTTTTTAATTGCGGCTAATTCTTCAGCTTGTTGTTTTCGAATCGCTAATAATTGTGCTTTTGAATCACCTAATAAGCGGCGTTGTACTATTTCACGATCGTTGTTGACATTTTTATTATTCATTCTTCTCTCCCTTAAATAAATTTAATAATAATTGAATATAGTGTATATCCAACTACGGTTAATCCTCCACCACATGAAAGAAAGAAAGTTAAAAATTGTAAAGCTTGTAATAAATATTTTTTTCTTTTCAAGGAGGCACTCTTCTTAATAAAAGCATCGATAATTGCTTTGATATCTTCTAAATCGACTTCCCCTGTAGATGTCTTATCAATTCCAAGTGGAGCAATACTTAAAGGGTTTTTCCAATTTTGTTTGAGATAATATTTTCTGGTAATGGCAAATTTTTTCTTAAAATTTTTTTCAAGGATTTTACAGCTTCTTTTATAAACAGAATTAGTTCCGATATTTGTACGGATAAAATCTTTAATGACCGCATTATGAAAAAAGCCGTAAAAAAGAGTTAAAAAGATTTGATATAGTGATAATGTTGCAACAATCTTTACCCATTTATGACTATATGATAAATCAATACCTGCTACCATTTTTTCAAAAAATGATTTTGTAGAAAAGATTGTCCACATTTCACCGTTCTTAAAGGATATTAATGATAAAAGAATCAATAAGAAAATTAAAATGATGTATGAAGTAATGGAAAAACGGGCAGATGTAATCGCACCGACGACAACTAATTGATCATTTTGTTTATTAAAGACTTCATTCTTTTGATTCTTAAAATCATTTTTCCAATTTTTTAAAGCTTTAGTTATTATTTTTCTCTTTTTAAAACGATCTAAATCTTTACTACGAACAACTGCTCCAAAAGGTACTTTATCTTTTTTCACATCAATATAAAATTCTTCAATTGATGAAACGGCATATTGAGCTTTTCGAGGATTGTATAAAAAAGGATTAGATTGTAAGTACTTAAAAAACTCTTCACTTGTCCCATCAACATTTGTTTTCACAAAATTCGGAGCATGTTCTTCAATGCGACTATTCGAAAATTCTTCTGTAACTCTAATCTTTCGTAATTTTCCTGTTGTCGTGCTATCTTTTAAAGTATATACTTTAATATCTGTTTGTCTTTTCATACTATCACATCCTCAATATGAATAATTTAGGAACAAGTTTAATAAAATTATTCGTGAGGAAGCCTGTCCCCAAATTAGATATTAGGGGTGTTGTTAGAACTAAGATCAGAATTAGGATTAAATATGCATTACATAACCCTAGTAAAACCCCAATTATACGGGAAATGAAGATTTTTCTTTTCGCCGCATCACGCTTTTTCGAAGCGATAAATAATTTAATTAATCCGTGAATGATAATAAAACTAATAATAAAAATTAAAGAAAAGATTAATAAGGTTTGCACTTGCTCAATAGTAATATTTAAAAAATATTTTCCGCCTTTATAAATGTAATTAGTAATCGTCTCAAAGATTTTAATATCTAATAAAATCTTTGTAAGATAGTCATTTAAAAAGTAAACCGCAACCATCGGTATGGCAAGTGCAAGAAAAGCCAATAATTGTTTATAAAAGCCACGAAAGAGACCGATAACAATTGAATATAAAAGAACAATGATAATAATAATATCAAAATGAAATATTTCTAGCACTTGCTCTCCTCCTACTAAATATTAGTAATTAAAATATTGCGTTGGATAAATAATGGTACATAACTAATTACTTTATCAATAATGGTCATGATTTCTTTGATTGGATCGTAAACTTTAAAATTATCAAGAGCAATAAATGTGTTGGTCTTAAAATCATATGGAGTATTAAATTGATTAGAAAGTCCCGCATTATTGATAATTAACTGGTATGGAACTTCCATCGCATCATAAATGATATCGCGAGCGATACGATCATAATCTTGTAAGTCTTGTTTATTTATATAATCACGTAAATTTAATAAACCTATTCCTTCACCAAGAATTACACCAGATGAAGTAGCGTTGGAAACGGCACTTAGAGCTTTCTGGAAGCGTTGTAATCTATCATTTGCAATTATGTTGTTATTAGCATTATGAAGCTCTGCTAACTGATTATTATTAATAATTGTAGTTTTATTTTCCGTTACAACCACTTTTTCAACATGCCCTACTAAATTACCATCAACATTTTCACACTCACAATATTTTGCAATTTCTAAGATTTTATTTTTTTCATTTTCATATATTGCAACAACTTCTTTATCAGAATAAGCAAGAAATTTATTGATTAATGATACATTTTCAATTTTATATTGCATGAGTATTAATAATGATGGATTTTTAATCTCATTAAGAATTTTGGGTAGATTATTATAATCGTACACAATGACAACATCAACATCTTGAAATGTAGCATTTTGATTTCGGCGATCATTTATCATTTGATATGACAAAAATCCACTATTCAATGTTAATGGAAAACTTTTATTTAATGTGTCGATACCATTTTCGTATAAATTGCGAATTAATGTACTTATTTCTGAATCACTTGAAGCAGTTAAGGCAACATTTTCAATAATATCTAAATCGGTAACTGGTTGGATTTGCTTTTGAAAATATTCATTAATCAAATTCTTAACATTCCCAAAAGCATTATTGAGCTTATTGCCTGAATAACCGCGAGTGTAGTACTTTTCAGCTCCAAAGAGAATATTTGCAAGCAAAATTATTGCCGTTTTGGTGCCATCATGAACTTCATTATAAACATCACTTGCAAGTTTCGTTGCGATTTTAGCACCAATATTTTCATATGGGTTTGCAAGGGTAATTGCTTGTGCGATTCTTAAACCTTCTTTAGTGACTTCTAAAGCTGGGTCAAGGATAACATTATCCCCCATAGGCCCAATTGTATTTTTGATAATATCATAGACTTTTTTTACACCGGTAATTAAATTTTTACTTGCTTCTTTTGGTAAATTCAATCCCATAGCCATATATTTTTCACCTCAATACAATATATTCATCAAGTGTGAAAAATATCTTTATAACATATTATAACATTTATTCCAATTATTTTCAATTAATTTTCATTATAAATTAGAATTATTAGTTAAATATTGAAAATAGCCACTTACAGCGATCATTACGGCATTATCAGTACAATATTTAATACTTGGAACTGTTAATTTCACATTTTCAAGATTGCTTACAGCTTTGGCCATTTCTGCTCGCAATCCGGAGTTTGCAGCTACTCCACCAGCAACAATAATATGCGATACGTTATATTCTTTGGCAGCTTGGATAGTCTTATCAACTAGCACTTTCACAACACTTTCTTGAAATGAACAAGCCATATCATTAACATTCACTTCTTCACCTTTCATTTTTAAGGAATTAATTAAATTTAAGACTGCAGATTTAATTCCGGAAAAGCTAAAATTATAATCATTTTTATCTAAATATGAAAGTGGTAAATGATAAGAATGTTTTCCGATATGCGCTAATTTATCAAGTTTTGCCCCTGCTGGATAAGTTAATCCAAGTACTCGTCCAACTTTATCATATGCTTCTCCGACCGCATCATCGAGAGTTTCACCGAGGACGGTAAAATCATAATGATCTTTCATTAAGATTAATTCCGTGTGCCCTCCTGAAACAACTAATGCGAGAAGCGGAAAAGTAAAATCACTTTCAATATAATTAGCATAGATATGTCCGGTAAGATGATCAACACCGATACATTTAATTCCATGCGCTAAAGCAAATGCTTCAGCAGCATTTATTCCAACTAACAAGGAACCTATCAATCCCGGATGAGTAGTTACAGCTACTAAATCAATATCTTTAGGATTAATATTTGCCCTTTTTATAGCTTCATCAAAAACAGAAATAATTTTTTTAATGTGGCGGCGACTTGCAACTTCAGGAACAACACCACCATATTTTTCATGGATTTTAATTTGCGAATAAACAACATCTGATAATATTTCTTTTCCATCTTTTACAATAGCAACAGCTGTTTCATCACAACTTGTTTCAACTCCTAAGACGATCATTTTTTCACCTCTAAGTCTTTAATCATCACGATTGCATCTTCACCATTCTCATAATAAGCCTTACGGATATAACTTTGAATAAATCCATATTTTTCATATAAATGAATGGCTTTTTCATTACTTTTACGAACTTCTAAAGAGATATTTTTTATTTGTGTGATTTCTTTATTATTCATATTACAAAGTTCTAAAACAAACTCTAAAAGCATTTTTCCAAAGCCTTGATTTTGATATCTTTTATCAACATAAAAATTAATTATTTCCGCATTCTCGTTAATCCATAAACCAATATAGCCATGAACTTTACGATTAATTTCTAAAACAAAATAATAGGCATATGGATTAAATGTCAACTCTTGATATAACATATCATAACCAAGCGATTGACCAAATGCTTTTGTTTCTCCTTTAATAACCTCTTTAATAT
>DATCKF010000138.1:0-3170 GCA_036562395.1 Bacilli bacterium | reverse complement strand
CCTTCATTAATTAAATTTTGGGCTGCTTTTAAGGTTGGTGCAAAGTGATATTTTGCAATAATACCCGTAGCTTGGCGATTAAATTCTTCGGGAAATGGTGAATATAAATTATACGTTCTTAACCCCGCTTCAACATGCCCAACTGGAATTTGTAAGTAAAAGGATGCAAGAGCGGTTGTGAAGGTCGTAGATGTGTCACCATGAACTAAGACGATATCAGGTTTTTCAATTTGCAGTACTTCTTTGATTTTTTCTAATATATTAATCGTTACATCAAATAAAGTTTGCTTTGCTTTCATGATATCAAGATTATAGTGGGGAATAACGTGAAATGCATCTAATACTTGGGTTAACATTTCTTTATGTTGACCAGTAACACATACAACCGTTTCAAACTCATTTCTTGTGTTTAATTCCTTTATTAAAGGACACATTTTAATCGCTTCGGGTCTTGTTCCAAAACAAATAAGAATCTTTTTCATAATTTATATACATCATCTAGTTTTATAATATTTTTCGTATCATAGATGATTTTATCTTTGATTTTATTGACGTTTTCAAGGATATGTTTATGACCAACCATGATGACAATTATATCAATATCATTTATGAATTCATCAAAATCAAAATATTGTGTTTCAACAATCTTTCTTTTAACCCAAGGATCATAGACTTTTAATGGTGGAGCAAGATGTTTTGTCATTGATTCTAATAATTGTAATGTTGGGCTTTCCCTAATATCATCAACATCTTCTTTATATGTGATTCCATATAACCCGACCCTCGAAACATCTTTAATATTATTTTCTTTCATAATTTCATAAGTACGATTTAAGACATATTCCGGCATTGAGTCATTAATTTTCCGAGCCGCCAGAATAATGTTTGCAAGACCAGGATAATCACCAACTAAAAACCATGGATCAACTGATATACAGTGACCTCCAACTCCAGGTCCTGGCTTTAAGATGTTTACTCGTGGATGCATGTTTGCAATTTTGATGATTTCATAGACATCTAAATTGCCTTCATGGCATATTTTGGCAAGTTCATTAGCGAAGGCAATATTAATATCCCGATATGTATTTTCAACAACCTTACTCATTTCTGCGGATTTAATATCAGTGACAACAATGTCTCCCTTACAAAAAGTTTGATATAAGGCTTTAACTTTTTCGCCAATTAATAAATTATCAGCTCCAATAGTTCTTGAATTATTAATTAATTCATATACCATATTTCCAGGAATAATTCTTTCAGGAGCATGAACAAGATGAATGTTTTTATTTACTAATGGTCTAATATATTTATCAATTGTCCCTGGAGGAATTGTTGATTCAATAATCACAATTGTTCCATCCATTGCTACTTCTAATACTTTTATAAAGGCATTTTGGACAAAGGAAGCATCTACTTTTTTACTAGATTTATCATAAGGAGTTGGAACAGCAATAATATAAGTATCAGCAACTTGATAAGTTGTTGTAAAAGTAATATTATTTTTAGCTTTTAAAAATAATTCATCTAGCCCTTTTTCTTCAAAAGTAGGAATGCCACTATTTAATGTATCTACTAACTTACTATTATAATCAGTTCCAACAACTTTTGTTCCAGATGAAGCTAGCATTAAAGCTGTAGGTAAACCTATATATCCTAAACCAACAACATTAACCATAATCATTTCCTTTCATCAAGTTTAATTAGGATCTTATATAATTTCTTAGCAATATTTTTACGATTATAGTTTTCATTTATATAATGAAAGCATTTATCTTTATTTTTTATAAAATCACGATAATTATGATAAATTTTAAAAAAATTATGAACTAATGAATGAAAATCATTAGGATCTGAACTTAATCCAAAGTTACTTTCTTCTAAGATTTTTCTTGATTCTCCTTTAGCACTAAGTAAAACGGGACAACCCATAAATAAAGCTTCATATAACTTTGTGGGGATACTATCAAGAAGGTTTTCATTTACTAATGATACATAACATAACTTCGAATATTTATAAGCAGTAAATACTTCTTCCATTCCCCTTTTTCCGCAATACACCACATTATCTATCTTTTCATTCTTAATTCTTTCTTCAATTCTTTTTCGTTCAACACCATCACCAATTAAGAAAAATTTTATATCTTGATATCCTTTACAAATTAAGGCAAGATTTAAGAAACTATCTAAATCTTGAGCTTTACCAATTTTCCCAATATGGATAACCGCAAAAAAAGAGTTGAATTTAAATTCTTCTAAAAACTTAAGATTTTCTCTTAATCCTAAGAAGAAATCATCAACCCCATTACTTATATATTCAACTTTTCCCTTTAACCTTTGATCTTTCTTTTCAATATTTTCAACTTTTAATCTTGAAACAGTTGTAATTAAATCACTTTTTATATACATAAAGTTAGCGATTTTTTTAAACACTTTCGTAATAAAACTTGATTCATCTAATTCTTTCATTTCTAAAGCTATGTCTGGCCAAATGTCACGAATGTCAAATACCAGCCTTGCACCTTTAAATCTGGCAATAAAATATCCACTTAAAGATATTAATAAAGGTGGAGAGGAAGTAATAACAATATCATATTTTCGAAATGAAAAAATATGAAAAAAACTACTAATCGCAAATGATAAATTATTTAATAAGCGGAGTAAAGTACCACGATTTAAATAAGGAATTGTATAATACCTGTATACTCTAACACCATTAATCATTTCCTTTTTGCGAAACTCTAAAAACCATAGTTTTCTTTTTTTACCGTTAACCGTATCCGAAAAAGGAACAACAACATCAACTCTACATCCTATTTCTGTTAACCTTTCTACAAGTCCTGAGATTCTTCTAGCATCAGCTTCCGTATTTGGTAAATAATTAATCGCATGAAAAAGGATTCTCATTTTGCACCTTTTAATTTAAATCTCTTATTCCTAGTTTCGACTTTTTCCATTTCCACAACATAATCATTATGAGGACGCATCATATATCCTTCAGTTCTTGCAACTTCTGCAAGTGTATATTTTTCTTCATCGGGGGATTTTGTTGATAGGGGGGAGAAAATGATTCGTAAAGTGTAAAGGATAATTTTGATATCAAACCATAAACTATATTTTCTTATATAATATAAATCATATCGAAGTTTATCATCAAAGCTAGTTGCATAATT
>DATCKF010000136.1:0-1940 GCA_036562395.1 Bacilli bacterium | reverse complement strand
TCTTCCACAACGCATTTTTTCTTGATACACATCATATACTTTTATTACATCAAGAGTCGGATCGGAAAGTAATATGAAAGGCAATTGATACTTTTCGATGAATTTTTTATGTGATGTTTCGCTATCTTTACTAATTCCTATCACTACGATGCCATTATTGTTATAGCGATCATAATCATTACGAAAAGAACATGCTTGGGTTGTACATCCTGGAGTATCATCTTTCGGATAAAAATATAATACAACCTTTTTTCCTAAAAAATCACTTAAGCTAATACTTTCATGCTGATGATTAAATAATGTAAAATTTGGGGCTTTAATTCCTTCAGTTAGCATATCTTACCTCCTAGTTTAATTATACCATATTAATTATTTATTTTCTTGATTATGCTTTTCTTTTTCATATGGCCAATCATCAAGTCCCCCAATTGCATATACTTCTTTAAAACCAAGATTTTTAAAGATCTCAACAGCTTCACAACTTCTTTTTCCAGTTTGGCAATAAACTAAGTATATTCTTTCTAAATCAGGAAACACATTTTTTGCATTACTTTCAATAGCTTCAAGAGGAAGTAAGATTGCATTTTTTAATCTTTCTTCTTCATATTCCTCTTGCGAACGAACATCAATAATTATCACTTTATTATCATCAATTAACTGTTTCGCTTCATGAGGAGAAATTTTTTTATTTTCTTCTGTACAACCATAAAATATTAATGATAATAATAAGATGAAAATTATGATAATCATTTTACCACGTCCTACTTAATATTATATTGCAATTTTAATCAAGAGTTTCAAATAAAAATTGTCTAAATGTAGAAAATAAGGAAATGTTTCGTCAAATACTGCCTCTGTGAGAAGATTAATTTTTTAAAGATGGGTAATTAATAATTAAAGTGCTATAAACAAGCCTATAGAAAGATAAAAAGTCTTTGACATTTGCCAAAGACTATTCTTTTTCTGGTTCAACTTTTTTAACTTCCACAATTATACTCTTGATACGTCGATTTGTTACTTTATCTATCGTAAAAATAACATCATATTCAATGTGGACAGGATTTTCGATATCTTCTTCTTCATATACGGTGTGGTAAACTTGTTGCATTCCTTCATAAGGTAATTCGCTACAAAGTTCATAAACAAATCCACCAACACTTGAATATCTTGTATCTGGTTCTTTACCTAGTTTTAGTTTGTCAAATAGATATTCAACTTCCATTTCCGCAGATATCAAATATTTATTTTCTTCTAATTCGATAAACTTTTCCGGATCATCAGTTTCATCATATTCGTCACTTTCATCGTATATTTCACCGACTAATTCTTCTAAGGCATCTTCCATAGTAACAATACCACTTGTACCACCATATTCATCAGATACAATCGCAAAATGCTTTTTCATTCTTTGCATTTCACGAATTAAATCATCAACTCTTGTGGTTTCGGATACATAATATGGTTTAGACATTAAACTACGAATATTAATTTTCTTATGATCGGAATTATTAATATAGGCTGTTAAGAAATCACGCTCATACAAAATACCAATAATATTATCTTTATCGACTTCATATACAGGTATACGCGAATATTTATTATCAAAATATGTTTGTTTTATTGATTCAATATCATCATTTACTTCAACAGCAACAATATCTACACGTGGTGTCATGATTTCATAAACTGTACGACCACTTAAATTAATTGCACTTTGAAGCAATTCTGCATTATCCTTTTCAATAACCCCTTCATTTTCCATAACATCGATTATTGATTCAAGTTCATTTTCAGTAACATAAGGTACAAAATCAGCACCTTTAATAAATATTTTCTTTAGCTTAATAAAAATCCATGTTAATGGATATAAAAGCTTTATTACAAAAAATAAAATTCCCGAAAATCTTAAAGCTAATTTTTCTGCATTATCTTTACTGTAA
>DATCKF010000135.1:0-4585 GCA_036562395.1 Bacilli bacterium | reverse complement strand
ATTTGAAGATAATATTATTAGTGAGGTGAACAAAATGAAAGCAACAGGTGTCGTAAGGCGCATAGATGATTTAGGAAGAATCGTAATACCGAAGGAAATAAGAAGAAGTTTGAGAATACGTGAAGGGGATTCATTAGAAATTTATGCAGATGGAAATGAATCAATCGTTTTAAAAAAATACTCACCAGTCGAATCAATTGAAACATTTGTTACGCAATTAGTCGAATCGATTAACGCGTCAAGCAAGAAAGAAGTTATTATTACTGATAATGAAAAAGTAATCGCTGCTGCAGGTGGCTTTCGAAAAGATATTGTTGGCAAAAAAATCGATCTCCGTTTAGATGAAAAAATCCAAAGAAGAACAACTCAAATCTTCGCAAGAAACGACAATTTAGAAGTTACAGAAAATTTGATTATTAAATCAGCTGCGATCTTAAAACCAATTGTTGTTTATGGTGATGTAATTGGTGCAGTTATTGTTGTTGGTGAAGACAGTATTAGTGATGTTGAGAAAATAATGGCTGATCAAGCTGCAACATTTATTTCCAAATACCTTGAAGCTTAATAGCTTGTTGATAAGGCATTAGAGCGTTGACTGGAGTCAACGCTTATAATTTTTATATACTTTTTTTAAATACTAAAGTCTCCTTTTTTATTTTTGTGTTGTATTTACTTTTGTAAATATGATATAATAATATTAAAGAGGAGGGAATTATGGAAAAAATTGCAATTATATCCGATGTTAATGCCGGATTGGATTATATAGGAAGGGACCCTGGAATTCCAGTGTTGCGTTCCGTTATTAACTTTGGAGATGAACATTTAGTCGATGGAATTGATATTACTGCAGATGAATTTTATAAACGTCTAAAGAATGATCCTTTAATCCCATCAACAAGTGCTCCAACTGTCGGGGAAGCAATGGAACTTATTGATAAACTTATTGCTAGTGGTTATACTGATGTGATTATGTATTCAATATCATATCAATTAAGTTCAATAGGACAAATGGTTGAAACTTTAAAAGATGAATATGAAGGGAAAATCAATATTCATGTTGTTGATACAAAAACAGCAACATATATGCAAGGATATTTAGCAGTCGTTGCAAAACAAATGGCTAATGAAGGTAAGAGTGTTGATGAAATTTTAAAACGAAGTGACTTTTTAATTAAAAATTCCCATGCATATTTTATTGTAGATGATTTAAAATATTTAGTTAAAAATGGACGATTAAGTGGTGCAGCTGGATATGTTGGAACTTTATTTAAAATTAAACCAATTTTAGAATTAACAAAAGATGGACGTATTGTATCATTTGAAAAAGTTAAAACGCACAGACGCGCTGTTGAAAGAATTGTTGATTTAGTATTCCATGAAATTGAGAATGCGAAAAAAGTTCAATTATTTGTTATTCATAGTGATCGTGAAGATGATGCGAAAAAACTTGCAGAATACTTCAAAGAAATCGCCGATAATCTTGCAAGTGTCGAGATTCATATGATTACACCAGCAGTTGGTGCTCATATTGGCTGTGGAGTATTAGGCTTAGGTTATTACATATTAGAAAAATAGGAGGAAAATGTGAACTCAAAATTTTTAAAAGTTTGGTATACTGTTTGTGGAGTATTTACAGGACTTGCAATTCTATATTATTTAGTGAGACTTTTATATAATATTTTTAGTTATCGTTCAATTGAAGGAACAATATTAGATAAACTAAATATTGTTGCGATCATTTTCTTAGGTGTTAGTTTATTAATGTTATTACTTGCTATTCCTTTATCGAAAAAGTTAGAAAATAGAGTTGCGAAAGTAGATCAAAAGAAGGCTCAAGATCAAGCCTTATTAGAAAAATATAAAACTAAGAAAAAATAATAGGAGGAATCAAAATGTTAGTTAATATGACGGAAATGCTTCGTCGCGCAAAAGAAGGGAAGTATGCTGTTGGTCAATTCAACATTAACAACCTTGAATGGACAAAAACAATTTTGAGTGTTGCGGAAGAGATGAATTCGCCGGTAATCTTAGGAGTGAGTGAAGGTGCTGCTCGTTATATGGGTGGTTATAAAACAGTAGTCGGAATGGTTAAAGGTTTACTAGAAGATTTAAATATTACTGTTGATGTTGCTATTCATCTTGATCATGGTTCAAGTTTTGAATCTTGCAAAAAGGCAATTGATGCTGGATTTACATCAGTTATGATTGATGGATCTCATCATCCATTAGAAGAAAATATTCGCATGACTAAAGAAGTTGTTGATTATGCTCATGCTCGTAATGTTAGTGTTGAAGCAGAATTAGGAACAGTCGGTGGGCAAGAAGATGATGTTGTTGGTAAAGGCATTATCTATGCTGATAAAGATGAATGTGTAAAACTAGTAAAAGAAGCTAACATTGATTTCCTTGCTCCAGCATTAGGTAGCGTTCATGGTCCATATAAAGGTGAACCAAAATTAGGCTTTAAAGAAATGGAAGAAATTAAAGAAGCAACGAATATCCCACTTGTTCTCCATGGTGGAACAGGTATTCCAGATGATAAAATTAAGAAAGCGATTAGTTGTGGAACTGCAAAGATAAATGTTAATACTGAATGTCAACAAGCATTTGCCCGTGAATTACGTAAATTAATTGCTAATGATGATAAAGTATATGATCCTCGTAAGATTCTTGGTCCAGCAACAAAAGGAATAGCAGAAGCTGTTAGAGAAAAAATGAAAGTTTTTGGTTCAGTTGATAAAGCAAATAAATAATATAAAATAAAAGGAATTTATGAGTTATCATAAGTTCTTTTTGAATGCGTGGTTATATGAAAAAGAAATTATGTCCTTATTGTAATAATAAAATCGATAATGAAATAATTTGTCCATATTGTTTTGAAAATATTGAGGATGTTTCATCATTTGATCAAAAAAGGCGAATGTTACTTGTTGCCAGTAGAGTAAATGATGAAAAATTAATTCTTAAAGCTTCTTCAGATTTATTGGCATTAGATAACAATAATTTGTTAGGAAATTACTTTTATGCTTACGCCTTAATGAAATCGAATAATAAAGAAATAATGGATAAATTTTTTCAAAATGATTATCTTGGTTCATTAGAAGATACCAAAGAAGTGATATATCATTTAATTCGATATAAACATTTATATAAAATTGAAGATATTAAAAATTTTATTGCGAAAGTCGTTACAGAAGGAACAAAAATTAAACATTATTATGAGTTATTAGAAGATAATGACGAAGAAGATATTGATATTAGAGAACTTCCATTAGTCGATTTACCTATCATCCCAGTGAGAAATAAAGTAAAGCCTCTTGCAATCTTTTTAATAATTGTAGGAACAGTCATGATGATTATTTTATCGTTGATTGTAAAAAAAATATTTAATGAAACGAATATTATTTTTAGTACTATTTTACTTTTTGTTTTTCCATGTTTATTGGTGGGAATGGGGTTAACAAGATTAATTTTGAAAAAAGGAAATGTTTTTATAACATTCCTTTTGATGTTCTTTATTCTCGTCTTTTCAACATACATCCTTCTATTTCCTTACATAAGGACATTTGTTGAACATGTTGAAAATGTTATTACTTCACCATATGATTTGATAATGTATTTTATAAGAAAGGTTTTTCTTAATATATGAAAATTCGAGGAACACAATATTTAAATGAATTAATTGCCATTCGTGATAAGAAGCGTCAAGAGTTTACAGATCAAGAAGAGCAATTAACAAAAGAATTTGAAAATACTTATTATCAAATGAAAAAGAAAGCTAGAAAGTTTTCATATTTGTGGTTATATATTGTTGTTGGTTATTTATTTGGATTATTAATAATATATAAAGAATTTGATAATAAAATTGTAAAGTACGTTAGTATATCGGTTGGAGTAATAATCATGCTTTTATTAATATATCCTTTATATCTTGTGAAAAAAAGGAATAAACATTTATTATCTTGGAGTGAACATGAAGCAAAATTAATTCCCTTAAAACAAGAAACAATGAAATTAAACGATGAAGTTGCAAAAACAGCAATTGCTGTTATATGTTTATCAGAAAATTATTTTGAACTAAAAAGGATTACGAATAAATTAGAATTCGAAGAGCGATGGCAAATATTATTAAGTCAATATAAAGATGGAATTAATATCTTACATAATTATAAAGCAACTGCTGAAGATTATATCAATTATTATCGTGATTGGTTGCAGAAAAAGGCTGAATAGCCTTTTCTTTTTACTTGACAATATACCCTAAGGGGTATATAATATTCTTGAGGTGAAATGTATGGAACTAGAAAAACACAAACATCGAAGTGTCGATGAAAAGAAAGAAATCTTTAATCGCATCAATCGCATTGAAGGACAATTACGTGGAATCAAACAAATGATTGAAAATGATTGTTATTGTGATGATATATTAATTCAAATTTCAGCAGTTGCTAATTCTGTGAAAAGTTTAGGAAGGATTATTTTAAATAATCATATGAAATCATGTGTGAAAGATGAATTATTAAAGGGAAATGAAAAGATTATTGATGAAGTGATTAATTCCTTTTCTAAATTATATTAAAATGGA
>DATCKF010000133.1:0-3503 GCA_036562395.1 Bacilli bacterium | reverse complement strand
AATCAATCTACAAGCCATTATCATAATATATGATAAGGAGGGGGATTATATGTATCAAAGAGGTTATGGTTTCTACGGAAACAACTTTGCTTTCGTTCTAGTACTATTCATACTTTTAGTTATCATTGGTGCTAGTTGGATTTGCTAACACCGGATATCAAAAATGATAGAGTTATCTCTATCATTTTTTCAAATCGGGAAGATAGAAACTTTTCCGATTTAACGGTAATATAGGATTAGTATATTCTCCTTTATTTGTTTTTATGACCTCTTTTTCTAAAGCTGCTAACTTTGAATCACAAAAATCAAGTAAATGGATTAGTAATGCTTCCGGAATTAATGGTTCTTTTGGTGAACCATATTCTAATTGTCCATGATGACTTAAAACGATATGAATTAATGATATCACTTCATCTGTATCTTCATAATTTAAGCTTTTGGCAACCTCATGAATTTCATTTGCACCGATATTAATATGACCGATTAAATTGCCTTTTTTGGTATATTCCGTACCTTTAGGTCCACTTAATTCAATAACCTTGCCGATATCATGAAGAATTATTCCAGCATAGACTAAACTTTTATCATATATTGAATATAAATCCATAAATGCATCACTCAATTTTAACATCGAATATGTATGATATGCTAAACCGGAATAATAATTATGATGCATATTAACAGCCGCAGGATGTAAGAAAAAAGCTGTATAATGTTTTTTTAATAAACGAACGGTAATTTCTTTTAAAATTGGATTTTCAATTTTATTGACATAACCGGTAATAAGTGCTTGCAAGTCATCAACACTTATTTTCGCATACTCATAAAATAAGGAAAGATTAATTTCATCTTCATCTGTCACCGGACGAATTTCCGTAATATTAAATTGCATCTTCCCTTGATATTCTTTCATTTTGCCTGTTGCTACATATACTTCGCCATTTACTAGCTTGTTGCGAATTTCATCAGTAAATGCCCATATTTTTGCTTCGATTATATCTTCACCGTCATATGCAAGCATACTTGCGTAATCAGCATTGGCGGTTGTTTTTTTAATTTGTACATCCGATAATTTCACAACCAATGTTGCTTCATCTGTCGGAGAAAAGTCTTTAATCTTTTTCATCATTCACCTCATTTAAGCCATACTTTCTGTCGATATCATTGATGAATTCCAAATAAACTTGGTGTAACCTTTTACTTAATTCAATTTTATCAGCTTGTGTATTTCCCAAATAATTTAAATCTTTAAGCATCTCAATATTTTTACTGACTAAGTTTTCAATATCTTTATTGATTTGCTTTTGTCTTGTTTCATATTCCAAACGTGCAATTTGACGATCTTTGATTTTCAATAATTGCTCTTGTTCATTTAATCTTCTTTCAAGCATATCAAGGCGATGTTGCGTATAATCTTTAATAATTTCGCCTTGCTTCTTCAAGCTTTCAACAATCTCCTCATCACTTTGGGCATTTTCAAGTTCATTGTATTTTAAATTTTCATCAAGATTGGGAATCGTTAGCGGATGTTCTTCGACTTTTACATCCTCTTTATAATTATATTCTTCTTGACTTGCAACTGGCATTTTAAGTTCATGTAATTTGCGGATGACAAAAGCTTTGATGACATCAAAATCATTTGCAAGTTCATGATTTAACACTTTATATATTACTTGTTGCATGATAGGTTGCGTAGATTCACTATCTTGAGATGTTAAAGCGATTAAATCTTCTTCTTTAAATTCTAAATCACTAAGTTGGTGAATAGGAAGTTCTTGATATTTTTGCTCAATTAATTTGGTTTTCTTTGAAGCCTTCTTTAATGCCCAACTAATAAGATTGCTCGATTTGCATACTTCTAAGCCATTATCATATAGTTCATATAATGTATATTTTGATTTGGGATTTGCAAGAACAAGATTAAAGATTTTCTCGACTTGATTTTTATCTTCGAATAAAGATAAATATTCTTCACTAATCTTATTATTTAAAACAAAACTTGCAATTAAAAATTCAGCCATCGATAATTTCTTAAAGCGGCGATAATTTTTGGCTTGATAATAAAAACCATTCTTTAAATTTGGAATATATTTATAAAGTTTCAAATCAATTAATAATTCTAAAGCTTTATGATAATATTTGCCATTCAATAATTTTTTTAATTCCCAATTTAATGATATATAATCTACTTCTAATAATAATTTTCTGCGTCTTCTAATTCCTCTTTTGATATTATTTGTCAGTTTAAAATTGATGTCACTGACAAGGCGGATTGCCCTTAACATCGAAATTGGATCTTCTAAAAACATCACTTTTGGTTTGCCAATCGGACGAATAATGCCTTTTTTGATGTCATTATAACCATTATATGAATCTATAACTTTTCCACTTGGGGACATTGCTATCGCATTAATCGTATAATCTCGACAAGCAAGATCATCACGAAGATTTTTTGAATAATGGATTTGGGTAGGAGCTTTACGATCTTTATGTTTATCAAGTCGGAAAGTGGAAATATAGAAATCGTATCCATAGTATTTAATTTTCATGACATTTTCCGTAAAAGGTTCAACTTTTGTAAATTCAAAAATACCTTTAATAGCATCTGGAGTAGCACTAGTATTAATTTCAATTTCTTCAAAAGGTAGATTCATGATTGAACAACGGACAGCATCACCAATGAAATAAGCTTCAAAGCCATTTCGGACTAAAAGTTTTAAGATTTCTTTACCTTTATTTAAATACTCTTCCATATTTTCACCTACTTTATATCCTTTTTTATATTATACAATATTTGAAATAAAAATTCTAGACATTTAGTGAAAATTCAAGATAAAAGCACAAATTTTGCCTTTTTTCTCTAATGACTTCTATTTGCTATTGTGATAAAATAAATATGGAGGTTATTATGTATACCATTACCAAAGTTTACACCTTTACCCAAGAAATCAAAAAAAGCATTTTTATATCTTATTTAGCGCCAATTAATAGTATCGAAGAAGCAACATCATTTTTAGAAAAAATTAAGAAAGATCACCCTTTAGCAACCCATCACTGTTATAGTTATATTCTTGGTGAAAGTGCTAATGTCTATAAATATTCTGATGATGGTGAACCTAGCCAAACCGCAGGGATTGTCATTTTTGATGTCTTAAGAAAAAATAATCTTACCAATGTAATATGTGTTGTCGTCCGCTATTTTGGAGGAATTAAGCTGGGAGCTGGAGGGCTTGTAAGAGCTTATAGTTCAAGTACTGGTGGTGTTGTAGCTTTAGGGGAGGTTGTAAAAATAATAAGGTATGTAAATATAAAATTAACATTTGCTTATCAATATACAAATGTTATTCAAAAATTATTAAACGATTATGAAGTTATAAATAAGACCTATCTTGACCATGTTGAATTTATTTACAAGGTCCCAGAATCTATAATCTCGGAATTAAAATTAAAGCTTATCGATATTACGAAAAATAATATTAAAATAGAAGTATACTAATGCATAC
>DATCKF010000132.1:0-6008 GCA_036562395.1 Bacilli bacterium | reverse complement strand
GATGGATTGTGACTGTTATTATTGCTCGGGAATTTATGGTGACAGGAATTAGATTGCTTGCTGCAAATAATAATATTGTTATTGCCGCAAGTAAACTAGGAAAAGCGAAAACAATTTCGCAAATTGTTGCCATTATTGCTTTACTTATTAATGGCTTCCCATTTGTCTTAATTTCTACTGAAGTTGCAAACATCGTATGTTTAGTATTAACATATATTGCTGCACTTATGACGATTGTTTCCGGTGTAGATTATTTTGTTAAAAACAGAAAGATTATTTTTAAAAGTTATTAAGGAGAAGTTATGGATAGTAAAGAAAAATTAAAAGTTCTTGAAGATACATTTAAACAGATCGAAAAGCAATTTGGTAAAGGATCTGTAATGCGTTTAGGGGATAAAGTATATGAAAAGATGGATGTCATCCCAACTGGCTCAATATCCCTTGATGAGGCATTAGGGGTAGGCGGATATCCTCGAGGTCGGATTATTGAAATATTTGGACCTGAAAGTAGCGGAAAAACAACCTTTGCTCTTCATGCAATTGCGGAAGCACAAAAAGCAGGAGGATTTGCTGCTTTTATTGATGCTGAACATGCCTTAGATCCTCGTTATGCTCGCAATCTTGGTGTTGATGTTGATAATTTGGTTTTGTCACAACCTGATACTGGAGAACAAGCATTAGAAATTGTTGAACATCTTGTCCGCAGCAATGCAATTGATATTGTTGTTGTTGACTCTGTTGCAGCTTTAGTTCCTCGTGTCGAAATCGATGGCGATATGGGTGATAGTCATGTTGGTTTACAAGCACGCTTAATGAGTCAAGCTATGAGAAAATTAAGTGGAGCTATCAGTAAAACTAATACGGTTGTCATTTTTATTAATCAGATCCGAGAAAAAGTTGGGGTATTATTTGGTAGCCCTGAAACAACTTCTGGTGGACGAGCTTTAAAATTTTATGCAACTATTCGTCTTGATATTCGCCGTGGTGATGCAATTAAAAAAGGTGAAGACATTATCGGTAGTCAAACAAAAATCAAGGTTGTTAAGAATAAAGTTGCGCCACCATTTAAATCCGTATCCGTAGATTTAATCTTTGGTCAAGGAATATCTTACGAAGGAGAATTGCTTGATTTAGCTATCGAAAAAGAAATTATTCAAAAGAGCGGATCTTGGTTCTCATATAAAGAAGAACGTATTGGCCAAGGTCGTGAAAATGTCAAAGAATATTTAAAAAACAATCCAAATCTTGCGAAAGAGATTGAATTGGAAGTTCGAAATAAGGAAATGCCATCTGCTTCGTGATGGCATTTTTTTTATCTTCATATTGACTGGATTTTTAAATTATAGTATAATAGCATTAGTAGACTTTAAACTTTGAATTTTGTTATATATATTAAAAACCTTATTAATACACTAATGGAGGTGCATGGATGCAAACATTAACCATTACTGGTAATGTTCTTGTAGATATTTTAATCTACATATTTGCTTCCATTATGCTACTTGTCTTGGGGGTTTTGGCTGGATATTATTTTGTAAATCAGAGATTGATCAAAGCTGGTAAATCAGCTACAAAAATAATAGAGGATGCTGAAAAAGCTGCTGAGGAGAATCGTAAAGCAGCTTTACTTGACTGCAAGCAAGAAATATATCGTTTACGACAAGACGCTGAAAAAGAGATCAAAGAGAGAAAAAAAGAGACTCTAGAATTAGAAAATAAATTGTCTCAACGTGAAGCACGTTTAGATAAGCGCAGTGCGAACTTAGATAAACGTGAAGAGTCTTTAAACGAAAAGGAAAGATTAATTGATGATCGAAAATTAGAAGTTGAAAAACAGTATAGCAAAGTGGAAGAAATTATTAAAGAACAAGAGAAAAAGTTATATGAAATTTCTGGTTTAAATTATGAACAAGCTCGAGAAATAATTCTTAGTCGTGTCGAAGAAAGTATGGCATTGGAAATTACTTCATATATTAAGGACCAAGAAGAAAAGGCCAAAAGTGAAGCTAGCCGAAAGGCACAAAGTCTACTAGCCAACGCCATTCAACAATACGCTAATGAAACCGTAAATGAAAAAACAGTATCAGTTGTAAATTTACCTAATGATGAAATGAAAGGTCGGATTATCGGTCGTGAAGGTCGAAATATTAGAGCATTTGAAGCTACAACAGGCGTTGATGTAATCATTGATGATACACCTGAAGCAGTAGTGCTATCATGCTTTGATCCGATTCGTCGAGAAATTGCTCGTCGTACTTTAGAAGCTTTGGTTGCTGATGGTAGAATTCAGCCACCTCGCATTGAAGAATTAGTTGCGAAATTCCGGAAAGAACTTGACAATGAAATTCGGGAAAATGGTGAAAAAGCTGTATTTGATACAGGCATCGGTAAAACTCATCCTGAATTAGTCAAACTAATTGGACGTCTAAAATTCAGAACAAGTTATGGTCAAAATGCTTTGACACATTCACTTGAAGTATCATTCCTTGCTGGAAAATTAGCTGCTGAGCTTGGTTTAAATGAAACTATTGCTCGTCGTGCAGGATTACTTCATGATATTGGTAAAGCAGTTGATCATGAAATGGAAGGAAGTCATGTTGAAATTGGAATTGAACTCGCGACAAAATTCCGTGAAAGACCTGAAGTGATAGATGCTATTTCTGCTCATCATGGTGATCATGAAGCTAAAACTCTCTATGCACATTTAGTAGCAGCAGCAGATACATTATCAGCTGCAAGACCGGGAGCAAGAAGTGAATCATTAGAAAATTATCTAAAACGCCTAACTAAACTTGAAGAAATATGTAATGAGTTTAAAGGTGTTGAAAAATCTTATGCTTTACAAGCTGGACGTGAAATTCGGGTATTAGTAAAACCTGAAGAAATAGACGACATCGCAGCTTATAAATTAGCTCGAGATATGCGAATTAAAATTGAAAATAATATTAATTATCCGGGTACTATTAAAGTTATGGTTATTAGAGAAACTAGAGTTCAAGAAATTGCAAAATAAAAGGATTGATTTTCTTAATAAAAGTGTTGACAAAACTTTGTCAGCACTTTTTTATTTTTTATCAATGGCTTGTGTATATTAGCAATAATTTTAAAAAAAGATATAGGAAATGTTTTTCCAATATAGAATTAACATCAAGTTATAAAAATGAGTAATCTTCTTTTGTAATCTTTTATATAAAATGTTTTATAAAATTTACAATATTTCCTATTTTAACCCCATTTATACTTGTATTATTATAAAATAATGTTATAATTTAATTAAAAAATAAATGTTAAATTGTGGAATTAAAGTCTATGGTGATTTATATGAATGATATTGCACAAACAATTTCTAGAGCAATAAGAGAAGGTAAATGGTTGTCAATTACTTATCAACAACCTGAAGGATTGACTTATTTTCTTATTGCTATTACATCAATTATTGATATTGAAAAGAAAAAGTTTGGTGTTAAAATCTATAATGAATCAAAAGAAATTAGATTATTAAACGATACCTCTATCTTTTTTGATAAAATATATGAAGCTTTATTATTAGAAGGAACAACCTATGATGTTCCATCATCACTTATTGATTTTATAGAAAGAAATATAAATGAGTTAGATTGGTTATGTTATGGTCAAAATCAATCTAATATTCTTAATTATTTAATAGAATGTGCAAAATATGATAAAGAACCATATCAAAAGATATTTGTTTTAATAGATGGTATTGATGTAGAGGTATTAATTAAAGAAGGTTTTTATAAATTAACTTTATCGCAAGTTGATAAGCTACTTAAATATTTGAAAAATTATTCTACAGTTTATCGTAATAATTGCTATTCAAATTTCAAGGAATTAGTTATTAACTTGCTTTCAATCAGTACAAATAAAGGTTTATTTGTTATCGCTTATAAAAAGGTTTTATTTAATCCGGAAATAGATTCTTTAGTTATCGGAAAAGAAATTCATTTCAATCGAGAGTTTCTAGTTAATGAATTTGAAAAATATTCATTAAGTGCTTATTTTGATGATGATATTGAAGAATTTATGATAGAATATCCTTCAAATCCCCAAAAATATCATAGTATTTTAGTTAAGAAATTACGAAGAGGCGAAGAAATTGATGAAAGACCATATTTAATGGAGTTACAAAGATCAATACCAGCTAATTATGAGAAAGAATTTAATGGCATTATAGATATGGAAGAAAATCATAAATTAACCACTCCATTAAAAGCTTTTTTTGGTAGGAATTCTTTGCGAAATGAAGGAAGAAAAGAAGGAAATATCGTTCTTATAGATGAAAAAGTGAATATAGATCAATTAAGAGTAATTCATAATGCTTTAAAAAACCCAGTTACTTATGTACAAGGTCCTCCTGGTACCGGTAAGACACAAACGATAATTAATACTATAATCTCTGCATTTTTCAATGATATTACTGTTTTAATAACTTCAAATAATAACAAACCTATTGATGGTATTTATAAAAAAGTTAGGAAACTAACGTATAATGATAATATAATACCTTTTCCAATCATTAGATTGGGTAATTATGGAGTTGTTAATGAAAGTATCGAAGAAATAAAAACTTTGTATGAAAAATATAAAGATCAGCCTATATATAGTGATTACCTTAAAAAGCAAAAAACATTAAGAACTGAAGATTATGCTGAACTTAATAAATTATTAAATGATTATGAAGAAAAACTTCAAGTTGAATATAATTTAGAAGCACTTGAAAAAGTATATCAAATTATTAAAGATAATATGCGTAGCATATTAATTCAAGATGAAATAGAGCAGTTAAGAAAAAGATATAATGAATTATCAAATATTAAAGATCAAGATGCTATTGAATTACTAAAGCAAGATAATATTTCATTATTAAAATGGTTATATTATACTTCAATTCATAGGATAAAAAGACTCAAAGAACCCAAATATGAAACATTGATGGATATATTATATTCTTCTAGTGAAGATAGAGTTAAAAAATTTAATGCATATTTAAGTAATGATGATAATTTAAAGATGTTTTTAAGAGTTTTTCCAATCGTTGCTACAACTAATTTATCTTCATCTCATTTAGGTAGTCCAAAACCTCATTTTGATTTAACAATTATGGATGAAGCTGGTCAATGTGCTATTACTAATTCTTTAATACCGATATTACGTGGTGAAAGATTAGTTTTAGTTGGTGATCAAAATCAATTAGAGCCTGTAATAATATTGGACGATAAAATCAATAAACAGTTAATTCAAAAATATGATATTAAAGAAGATTATAATTATGTTAATAATTCAATTTTAAGGTTAATGCAAACAATCGATCATATTTCTAAGTTTATTTTATTGCGTTATCATTACCGTTCACATAAAAAGATAATTCGTTTTAGTGGTATAAAGTATTATGATAATAAGTTAATTATCGAAACAGGAAATAAATATTTAAATGATGATGCTTTAACATTACTACCAATAAAAAGTACTCCTAATTTAGATAATCGCAATATATCTATTGAAGAAATTGATGCAATTATTGAAGTAATCAAACAAAAGAAAATACAAAATTGTGGTGTTATTACACCTTTCCGAAATCAAGCAGAACTTGCACGTGAACGATTCAAAGAAATTGGGATTGATGCAGAGGTTGGAACAATTCATACGTTCCAAGGTGATGAAAATGATGTGATATTTTTATCAACAGCAATTACATCGAAAACACCTGAAAAGACTTTTGATTGGGTTAAGAATAATCGTGAATTGATTAATGTTGCAACTACAAGAGCTAAAGAAAAATTAATTATTGTATGTGATTATGATGAAATTAAAAGAAGGTCAGAAGAAGATAATGATCTTAATGATTTAGTAGAATATGTTAAAACAAATGGTAAAAACAATATTAGAATAAATGTGGATGAATTATATTGCAATCAAGTAAGAGGGTTCAAGAACTATAACAGTAAATATGAAAATGATTTTCTTCAAACGATATCACATTATTTAAC
>DATCKF010000012.1:0-4155 GCA_036562395.1 Bacilli bacterium | reverse complement strand
TAGTTGTACACATTTAAACTCAACACTGTAAAAGTTTTTTGTACAGTAGTCTAAATCCAACAATCCAATGATTTTTAAATTCATAAAACTATTAACCTATCTGCAGAATTAATCTTAGAAGTTTGAAATTCGCCACAAATGTACTCAATATTTGCATACTGTTTTTCTGTTATAACCAACATTTGAACCAGTCCGGCGTCTGGAGAATTTTTTAGAACTTTGGCTTTTGCGGAATTGACAACAGACATATTCAAGGCAAGTTTACAATAAACGGATTTTTGCATCATTATAAACCCTTCTTTAATTAAAAACTTGCGGAATTTAGTATAATTTTTGATATCTTGTGAGGTTATTGTTGGTAAATCAAAAAATAATAAAATTCTCATATATCTAAAACTCATAAGCAAAATATATATTCTCACTTTTTAATTTTCCAGAAGAAAGAAAGTCGGTAATATTTTCTACATATAATTCAATACAATTGCTAAGAAAATAGGATTTCCCACAATATAAAACTTTTTTGTTCAGCAAATTCACTAAGTCAATTTTATAATTATAATCAAAGGTACGACCTATATTATCGTAAACAAAGCTATCAACTATAACACGAAAAGGTTCCATTAAATCGCATGAAAAATTGAAAAAGTTAAATTCATTTCTATGGTTTAAACCCAATTGGGTGAGAAAGCCACGGGCGACAATTTCTCTATTAAATTGTGAAAGAATGATTGTATAACCATAATTTAAAGAAGAATTTATATCATTCTTTTCATTTCGATTAAACGATTTGCCAAATAATGCGTTAAAATAAACTTTTGCTGCGTGGCCTTCTCGATTTGTTATGTCATCTTGCTGAACATCATTATAATATTGTTCTAATAATTCATATTCTTTTTTGCTTAAAATTTTAGATTATAAATCTTTTGCTTCACTATATTAGTCCAGACCAATGATTTTATTGAATTTTCCCAATTCAATTGTGTAAGAATTCTTTTTGATGTGTTGTGAGATCCATAATAAGGAGTTAATTCGCTGATTGGATTCTGATCTTCATCACACATTATAACTTTGATCTTCATTTTTACAAGTTCCGCCAAACAATAAGTAGTTATTGTAACCATGGTAGAATTTATAAGAAGACAATTGATTTCAGATAAATGGATCATATTTATCTCATCATTACGTATTACTAAATATCCATCTTTATAATTTAATTTGGAATTTTTATTGATAATAACGATTCTATAACCCATATTTAATTCTTCTTGAAAAAACCCCGGTAATTGAAGTATCAACCAATTCTAATTCATTTACGTCAATTCTGTTAAAACGCAAGCGATCAACTCTTTCAGCAATCGGAACATTAAATTTATTAAATTTAGAAATTGCCGAGTTGGTGGAGGTGACTCCTAGCATTTCAATAATGAACAAACGTTTATCTTCAAATTTTAATTTTTCGAATATAGGAAATGATTCTTCGAATTTTTTCGCGACATTTATATAAAGTGGATATTCAGTCTTTATTTTATCTTGCAAATAATGATATAACTCATTTATCTTACTATTATTACTTTCATTGTTTTCTAATAAGTTATTGCAAAGATTGTAAATAAACTCCACATATCGTTGATCTACTAATAATTGCTTTGCATTATCCATTTCTTTTGAACTTGTAATATAAACAGGGTGATTTTTGTAAAAAGCCATTTGATTTTTCAAAACCCTTTTTCTGATAATTTTCAACTTATCGACTGATAATTTATCCAATAAGTTCTTATAAAGTTTTTCATCATCATCCTTAATTTCATAAGATTCTTTTACATATACTGGGATCAATTCTCTGACTAACTTTTTATTTTTTTGGTACTCTACAATTACACTGTATGCTTCTTTTAAACTAGAATAACCTCCATATTTTGATGGATTTAGTCCTTTTTTCAACTCTACTTTCCCTTTTTTCTTGTCATAGATAGTTTGATCATAAAATTCTCCGGTCTGTTCTTCTGGTTTCTTACTAATAAAGCAATCTTTGTAGTTCAATGCCACTCTTAACTTATCAATTGTTTTAGGTCCATTCCATATCACTTCTTGAGTATCTTCGTCTATCTGAATACTCTTGAATGAATTGATGAAGTAACCAGATGAATACTTTCTTTCTAATTCTTTTCTTTTTCCAAATTTCATATAATCGCCATATTTATTCATTTTAAATCTTCTTGTTAGGAAACTGCCGATAATTGTAGTCAGGTAAGCATCATGTGCATGGTGATAATCATTCAATTCCCTAATTTTATACAATGACAATTCCTTTCTGAATTGGGATGTTAATTGTGCTTTAACCAATGAAATATCAACATTTTTATAACAATCATGCAATAAATTTACTACGTTAATATTTATTTGGCTTGTCTCTACGAGTTGTCTGTTTACAAAATGCTTTAACTCTTCTTCTGAAATGACCGTTCTAGTCAAATTATGATATTTCTTCCATGAAATTAATTTATTCCGATATAAAAAGTCCCAAAACGGCCTCATAGGTTGAATAACCCGCTGATAATCCAGCAATAAGTCAGCATCTTTTCTTTGATTCTCAGAAGAAATAACCAGAACTTTATTATCAATACTGTCATCTTTTATTAAAGAGCGAGGAAGGATATGATCAACTTCATAAAGACTTAACTTGTCAATATCCAGAGGTTTTCGGGTATACATACATTTACCGTTTTGTATGTAATAGAGAAAGAGTTTTTCGTTATCTAATTTTGCATTCCTCTTTTTTTCATTTTTCAGTTCAGTAAATACTTGCTCATTAAAGAATTCTGATTCTTCCGATATTTTATTATATAAGTCGAGTAACTTATCGACTCTTGATTGAGTCCTCTTACTTTCTTTTACACTCCTAGTAACTTCTACAAATATATTCACTGGTTCAGCTTTCATAATCGAAACAATTTCATCTACAATCTTAATAGTCTGCCAAATCGCTTTTTTTATTGCTGGCGAACCCTGAATATTATTTATATCCTCTAAAGTGATTTGATTGCTGAATTGCTCTTTATTATGCTGATCAATAATATCACTAAATCCTAATTGCTTATCGCTAATAATTTGCATGAAATTCAGATTTGTTTTTCGCATTAGCTCAAGAATAGTTACATATTGACTATTTTTATATTTAACTGAAATGCCATCAATCAGTTTTCTTGAAAATCTCGACCATCCCGAATAATTCAATTTTTCTATTTTTTTCAGTTGTTCAGAGGTAATTTTAGGATATTCTCGTTCAATTTTTGCTCTCAGTATTTTTTTATCCGTAAAAAGAGTAATCCAGTTAATAATGTTTTCAATCATTTCATAATTATCTTCATCAACTTTTTTAAATATATTAACGAAATCAATATAAGAAGATAAATTAGCTGAAAACTCTTTTTCTTTTCGAAAACCGTCAACTCTTTCAACTTTCAAACCCCTTTGCTTATAAAAGTTGATAATTGCTTTTTCGTTAACGTTTTTTCGTTTTTTAAACAATTCCTCTATCATTTCACGTTTAGTATCTTCGGGTATCAGATTACCATCGACCCGGATTTTATTTAACTCGTCCAATAAATTGAATTCCGAAATCAATAAAGATTTTTTGGGCAAAACCGGTTCATCTGGCAAATATGTACATTTGTTCTTCATCCTTTCAATAAAATTCTCCGCCGACTTCTCAACATCTACAACTTCGTTAAAGTTCCAAGGGTATATTTTGTCATCTTTTCTAACAATCCAAGAAAATTGAGAGTGTTTATTCAGCGGGCCAATATAATAAGGTATTCTGAATGAAACTAAGCTGATTAATTTATCTTTTTCCTTTTCTAAAATAGGATAATAACAAGATTGATTTTCTATTATTTTTTCAAGTTCTAACTTATGCAATTGATATGGAATTGCTCCATTATCTTTTGTATTAAGGACTTTTAAAAACCTTTCGTTCTCAATTTCTTCTAGGCAATATTGAAAATCAAAATTATCTTTTAATTCTTCCTTTCTTTCATCTAAGATCTTTAGCAGTGTTTTGTATAATTTATCTAAAGTGTGTTTACCTGGGTTTTCAATATAATTTGCATAATTTGTAATATCTTTATCCTTTTCTTTGAGTGGTCTGAAAAAAGA
>DATCKF010000126.1:0-3432 GCA_036562395.1 Bacilli bacterium | reverse complement strand
CATCACGAAATATTATAAATAATATTATTCTTTTGGTTATTGGTTTAAGTAGTTTAATAATGATTAATACAATAACAAATAGCATTATTAAAGAAATTGGAAATGCTTATAAAGATGCAAATTATCAAATTACATTTACTCATTATCAAATCGATAACGACATATTAGAACGAATTCTAAAGATTGATGGTATTGATGATATTAGTCCGATATATAATCTTAAAAATATTCGTTGGTTAGAAAGAAAACATACATTAAGTGATGTTTTTGGTGTGGACGAATCTTTTTTTTCATATTGGGATATTGATATAATTGGCGAAAATCCACTTGAGAAATTATCAAATGGACGATTTGTTTTAATTGGTAAAGCTACAAGAGCAGAAATTGGTGAGAAAATAACTTTACAATTTGGTAATAAAAAATTAGAATATGAAGTAATTGGTTTTGCTGATACTTTATTATCAAATGGTGATATTGTTATCATGTCTAAATCATTATTGAAAGAAGATTTAGAATTACCATATTATTCATCTGTTTTAATAAAAACAAGCAATGAAGAAGAACTAGTAGGTGATCTTGAAAATGAGTTTATGAAAGAACAGTTTTCAATTAGAACAATTCGTGAAGAGCAAAGACTAATTGAAGAAAGTAATAAAAATTACTTTTCACTACTTGTTGGATTTTCAATCATCTGCTTAATTATTGGGATTTTTGGTGTTATCAATAATTTTATTGTAAGTTATTTAAGTCACAAACGACGACTTGCATTATTGCGGACAATTGGAATGAGTAAAAATCAATGTCATAAAATGATGCTAATTGAAGCATTAAATACAGGTATTATTGCTTCATTGTTATCAACTCTTGCTAGTTTATTATTACTGATAGTAGCTCGGTTCGTTTTAAAACTAATGTTTCTACCGATTACAATTATAACCGATTATCGTATTTTTATATATGTCATTATAAGTGGGATAGTTATAACAGTAATCGCATCGATATCACCAGTCTTTAAGTCTAATAAGGTTAATCTTGTCGAGGAAATAAAATGTGAATAGAGGTATGTATGAATAATATAATTGAATGTATTGATGTCTATAAAACATATGATAACGGTAAAGTAAAAGAAGAAGTGTTAAGAGGTATTAACTTTACTGTTAATAAAGGTGAATTTGTATCAATTATTGGGCCATCAGGTAGTGGTAAAAGTACATTATTATATTTAATTGGTGGACTTGATGTTCCAACTTCAGGAGTAATACAAATAAAAAATCGGGATATTACGGGTTTTAATGATAATGAAATAAGTGTATTAAGACGTAAAAATATTGGTTTTGTATTTCAATCATATAATTTAATAAATAATTTAAATGTTGAGGAAAATATTTTATTGCCAATTTTATTAGATTATAAAAATATAAAAAAATACAAACAAAAATTAGATGAATTATTAGAAATTGTAGGTTTAACTAATTATCGTAATTATCTTCCTAAACAACTATCAGGAGGACAAAAGCAACGAGTTGCTATTGCAAGAGCTTTGATAAATGATCCGGATATTATTCTCGCAGATGAACCGACTGGTAATTTAGATTCCAAAGCAAGTCATGATATTATGAAATTATTTAAACGAATAAATGAAGAAAAAAAGCAAACAATTTTGATGGTAACACATTCTTTGGAATTACTATCATATACTACAAGAACAATAAAAGTAAAAGATGGAATGATTATAAATATTTAAACATGTCAAGTAAAAAAACTTGACAGATAGTTATTATTATGGTATAATTGTTATATAAAAAGGAGGTCAAAATGGTTAAACTAAGATTACAAAGATTTGGCTCACATAAACGTCCATTTTATCGTGTAGTTGCAACAGATTCTAACAATCCTCGTGATGGTCGTTTCATTGAAATTGTTGGAACTTATCAGCCTCTTGCACAAGATGAGCAAATTAAAGTTGATGAGGAAAAGGCATTAAAATGGTTAAAAAACGGTGCTCAACCTACTGATACTGTGAAATCCATTTTTAATAAACTTGGAATCAATGAGAAATTTGCGAAGAGCAAAAAGTAGGTGATTCTGTGGTTGATATTAATTACGAAGAATTTCTAGGTGATTTAATAAAACCATTAGTTGTGCATCCTGAAGAAGTCAAAGTGAAAATTTTTTCTGAGGAAGATAATGTTATTACTCTCCAAGTGATGGTTAATAAAGATGACTTAGGACGAGTAATAGGGAAAAAAGGCCGTGTTGCTAATGCAATTCGTACTATCGCTTTTGCGTGTGCAGCCAAAAACGGGAAAAAATTAGAAATCTCAATTGATGCATTTTAAAACCGATTTTTATTAAATCGGTTCTTTTTATTATTAAAGGTCTTAATAGTCTAACTTTAATTCGATTGACTTATTTATCTTTTTAAAGTATAATATTCATGAAGAAAAAGTATGATGGTATTTACTGGGGTGTAAAATGAAAAAGCTAATATATTTTGAAAATATGACAACCGAAGATCTCCAAAACCTTACAAATAACCTTTCAAGTAATATTAAAAATGCTAAAATTGTTGCAAATAAAGATGTATTATCACTTCAATATCGTGATAACGATTCTCATGAAGATGATTTCAAATATATATATAAAATCTTAGAAACAAACTTCCCACATCTTAAAATAACAAAAGAATTGACACTTCCAACAGTTCGGAGAGTTATCTTTTTAGAAGGTTTGGATTGCGCCAATTGTGCAGCAAAGATTGAAAGAATTGCGAAAAGGACTTTGGATCATGAATTAATTGTTGTTGATTTTGCGACTGCAAAATTTATCATTGAAACTACTGATAAAAATATTATTGATAATTTATTGGATATCGTGAAAAAGATTGCTGAGAAAGTTGATGCAACAATAAAAGTGAAAACAAAGAGAGAATATTCTCTTCACCAGCAATTTGCGAAGATTCCAGCCCGAGAAAAATACTTTTTCGGGTTTGGAGTAACTTTATTTATTTTAGGTGTTATTGCAAGACATTCACTACTACAATTTGAAATTGATGTTCCTAATTGGGCTGTGATTATTATTTATGGTATCGCCTATATCTTTTTAGGAAAAGATATTATATATAGTGCGATTAAAAACTTCAAGTCTGGAAGAATTTTTGATGAAAAGTTTTTAATGACAATTGCAACACTTGTCGCTTTAGGTATCGGATATTATGAAGAAGCTGTATCAGTAATGATTTTTTATAAAATAGGTGAAATGTTTCAAGAATATGCCGTTAATAAATCTCGTTATTCGATTGCTTCGTTATTGGATATCAAACCAGAATATGCAAATTTGATTACAAATAATGAATTAACAGAAGTTGATCCAATGGAAGCTGATGCTGGGGATATCATCTTAGTGAAGCCAGGGGAAAGAGTACCTCTAGAT
>DATCKF010000125.1:0-2401 GCA_036562395.1 Bacilli bacterium | reverse complement strand
ATTTCCATATCCGCAAAATGAGGAATAAATCCCCATCTTAATAATCCAATGCGATAATTCTTTCCATCATGGATGATAGCTAAGACTTTTTGCCTTGGGGCTACGTTATATCTAGGAAGATAAAAATCTTCACTGAATTCTAAATTAAATTCTAAATTATAATATTTAATTAAATAATCGCGGATTACTTCTTTGGGAACGCCAATTGTAAATCGACCACACATTTTATCACCATTTATATTATAACATATTTTATCCACAATTTTACATACATTCTTTAATATGTTATAATATATTAAAGAAAGGTCTTGATAATATGAAAAGTTTAAAAGAAATTATTGAAGAATCAAAATATATTGTCTTTTTTGGGGGAGCAGGGGTCTCTACTGCCAGTAATATTCCCGACTTTCGAAGTCAAGATGGGTTATATAATTTAAAATATAAATATCCACCTGAAGAAATAATTTCGCATTCATTTTTTATGGAACATACGGTTGAGTTTTATCAGTTTTATAAAGATAAAATGGTATATCCGGATGCTAAACCCAACATTGCCCATATCAAATTAGCAGAACTTGAAAAGAAAGGAAAATTAAAAGCAATTATTACCCAAAATATCGATAACCTTCATCAACTTGCTGGAAGTAAAAATGTTATCGAACTTCATGGAAATATTTATCGCAATTATTGTATGAAATGTCATAAGGAATATGATATCGATTATATTTTAAATAGTGAAGGAGTTCCTAAATGTCAATGTGGCGGAATAATTAAACCTGATGTAGTTTTATATGAAGAAATTCTTTCTCAAGAGTCATTAGCAAATGCAATTAATGAAATTAGAAAAAGTGATACTTTAATTGTTGCTGGAACATCATTAACTGTATATCCAGCCGCATCTTTAATTCGTTATTTTATAGGTCAAAATCTTGTTATTATCAATAAAGAGAAAACTCCTTTTGATGCTTATGCCGATTTAGTAATTCATGAACCAATAGAAAAAGTGTTTTCTGAAATTTAAAAATCCGATTAAATCGGATTTTTTTATAAACGATTTTTATATCCAAAGATTTGTTTTTGACCATCAGAATATACATTTTCTAAATGAGGAATGACTGGACGACGTCGATTGATTCCGAGAGCAATTTCTAAGTCATGGGCATGTTCTTGTTCTTCAGAGGCAATGTTTCGAATTTGTTGTGATAAATCAAACAAGCCTAAGGCTTCAAGTTGTGCTATACGTTCTAAATAACGACGGATACTATCATATTCTAATTGTAAATCTTGAAGTAACATTTCTTCATTATTTTCGGAAGTTAATCTTTTATTAACCTCTACTGCTGGAATTCCACCTAAATATTGAATCATGCTACTTAAAGTGATGGCATGATTTTTTTCATCTCCAATATGTTTTTTAATTTTATTTATTATTGCAAAATATTCAGCTCCATGTAATGATGCGACATGTTGAATATATTGAATCATGGCAGCATATTCCCAAGATAAATCAATATTTAAACCTCGAATTACTTCTTCAAGTAATTGATTATTTACCATATAATCCCCCTATTCCATATTACATTATATTATGACGATACTTTAATATTACTAAATAGATGCTCCAGCATCTATTTCTAAGATTGTGCCATTAGCATAACTTGCTTCATCACTTGCAAGCCACAAGACACCACTTGCAATCTCTTCTGGTTGGGCTAATTTCTTGTTTGGGATTAAACTTAAGTAGTATTCATAATCTTCAGGACGATTATTTTTGATTTCGTTAAATGTTTCCGTTTCAATAATCCCCGGGCAGAGAGCATTGATTCTAATGTTTGTATTTGCATAATCTAAGGCTGCAGATTTTGTCAAGCCGATGATTCCATGCTTAGCTGCACAAAAAATCGATAAACCCTTTATACCCTTAATCCCTGCAATTGATGAAATATTAATGATGTTTCCGCATTTTTGCTTTTGCATTTGCAATAACACATATTTCATGCAATTATAGACACCTAATAAATCAACATCAATTGTTTTTCTTACTTGTCCGGAAGCAAATTTATCAAGTCGATTATTCGGTGGCATATAAGGAGAATTATTAATTGCAATATCTAAATTATTAAATTGATAGATGATTTTATTAATCACATTTTCAATTTCTTCTTCAATCGTAATATCCATATGTAAATAGATGATTCTTCCAAGCGTAATAAGTTCATGAAGGGTTTCTTCTCCCGCTTCATCATCAATATCAGTAATAATAACTGTCGCTTTTGCTTCTAAAAACTTTTTCGCAATCGCTTTTCCAAGTCCTCTTGCTGCTCCGGTAATTAAGACGATTTTGTTTTCAAAATTCATTTTTTTACCTCATATGAAAATAGTTAGCTTAATGCTAACTATT
>DATCKF010000124.1:0-4883 GCA_036562395.1 Bacilli bacterium | reverse complement strand
AGAAGGGCGGTGAATGATTTGAATTTCTTAAAAAGATTTTCAAATAGTCTATTTGCACCAAAAGAAGTAATAAATTACAAAAATGATCCTTGGTGGATTACACTTTTATATTTCTTCACTTTAGTATTATTCTTGATAATACCGCAAACGATCTCAGTTTTACAGACTGATATCTTAAACTATGAAGTGAAAAAAGAACTTCGAAGTCATTTTAACGGTCAAGAAGATATCCCTTTCACAATCGTAAATGGTGTTCTTGTTCATGATACAAATGATACTGATTATGTATATCAACATAAATTTAATAATATCAACATCGTATTCACAACTACAATGGATAATATAGATGATAATTTAACTGATATACTCACAATCATTTTCCAAAGTGATGGAGTATATATAAAACAAGTCTTGATTACGCGAAAGGTTTTTCAGTATGATGATTATCCTATTTTAAATGGAATTGATTTTTCTGATGCATCATCACATCAAAATCATGAATTTTGGGATAAAATATTTACAGTTGCAAGCCAAGAAATAAATAAAATAAGACCGATTATAAATGTTGTAAATGTTATCGTTAATGGTGTGGTTTTGATATTAGATTTATTGATATTTTGTATAGTTTTTTCTTTATTTCAAACTTTACTAGTATCAAGAGTTATTAAATATACGAAATTGTTTAAATTATCAATTTATTTATTATTACCTTATACTTTAGGAAATGTTTTGAGTATTTTATTTGGATATAATATTATTTATTATCTTGGTTTATTAATATCTGCAATCTATATTACAATTCTTTCAAGAACTATAATTCGTGACGCGATGAAAAGAGGTTGAGATTAATGAGTTATAATCATCAGGAAATTGAAAAGAAGTGGCAAAAATATTGGCAAGAAAATGCGACTTTTAAAGTAGATTTACATAAGGATATGCCAAAATGTTATGTCCTCGACATGTTCCCATATCCAAGCGGACAAGGATTACATGTCGGGCATCCAGAAGGCTATACAGCAACCGATATTATTGCCCGCATGAAAAGAATGCAAGGTTATAATGTTTTACATCCGATGGGATGGGATGCATTTGGTTTACCAGCAGAACAATATGCAATTCAAACGGGAAATGATCCTCGGGAATTTACAGATAAGAATATTGCAAAATTTAAAGAGCAATTAATTCATTTAGGTTTATCTTATGATTGGGATCGAGAAGTAAAAACTTGTGATCCAAAATATTATAAATGGACCCAATACATTTTCACAAAACTCTATGAAAAAGGGCTTGCAGAAATAAAGGAAATAGAAGTTAATTGGTGTGAAGGATTAGGAACCGTTCTTGCCAATGAAGAAATTGTGAATTTTAATGGTAAAATGGTAAGTGAACGTGGACATTATCCGGTTGTGAAAAAACCAATGAAGCAATGGGTATTAAAGATTACTAAATATGCGGAAAGATTATTAAACGACCTTGAAGAACTTGATTGGCCAGAATCAGTCAAAGAAATGCAACGCAATTGGATTGGTAAAAGTGAAGGGGCAATCGTGAACTTTAAAGTTAAGAATCATGATTTGAGTTTTGATGTTTTCACAACCCGTCCTGATACATTATTTGGAGCAACTTATTGCGTTTTATCACCTGAACATCCGTTAGTATTAAATATTACTACTGAAGAGCAAAAACAAGCGATAAATGAATATCTTGAATATGCTCGTAGTAAAACTGATCTTGAACGAACTGATTTAAATAAAGAAAAAACCGGAGTCTTTACTGGTGCATATGCCATCAATCCTGTCAATAATAAAGAAATTCCGATTTGGATTGCTGATTATGTTCTTAACAGTTATGGTACTGGAGCAATTATGGCCGTACCTGCTCATGATGAAAGAGATTATGAGTTTGCAAAGAAATATAATTTAGATATTATTGCGGTATTAAATGGTGATATTGCAAATGGTCCGTTTGTTGAAGATGGAATTCATATTAACTCTGGCTTTCTTGATGGGTTAAATAAAAATGATGCAATTAATAAGATGATTGAATATTTGGAAGAAAACAAACTTGGTCATCGAGAAGTTAATTATAAATTACGTGATTGGATTTTCAGTCGTCAACGTTATTGGGGCGAACCATTCCCAGTTATTTTCTGGGAAGATGGAAAAGTTGAAATCCTTGATAAAGATAAGCTACCTTTGGAATTACCAGTCTTAGATAAAGTAACCTTAAGCAATAGTGGTGAAAGTCCTCTTGCTAATGCGACAAACTGGGTTAATGTTGTTCGTGAAGATGGTGTAAAAGGTCGTAGGGAAACAAATACCATGCCACAATGGGCTGGTTCTTGTTGGTATTACATTGCTTATCTATTAAGGGAAAATAACGATTATCTAGACTTAGATAGTAAAGAAGCAAAAGAATTGATTGACAAATGGTTGCCAGTTGATTTATATATCGGTGGTACTGAACATGCTGTATTACACCTTCTATATGCTCGTTTCTGGCATAAGGTTTTATATGATTGCGGAATTGTGACATCAAAAGAACCTTTCCATAAACTCTTTAATCAAGGAATGATTTTAGGTGAAGATGGTGAGAAAATGAGTAAGTCTCGTGGAAATGTCATCAATCCTGATGATGTCGTTCGTGATTATGGGGCTGATACTTTAAGACTTTATGAAATGTTCATGGGTCCTCTTGAAGCCACAAAACCATGGTCAACGACTGGAGTAGATGGACCACGAAGATTCCTTGAGCGAGTTTATCGTCTTTATACAGAACTTGCAACAGTTGTTGATGAAAATAAAAATTTAGAGAAAGTATATCATCAAACTGTTAAAAAGGTAACAAATGATTATGAAAATTTACGTTTTAATACAGCCATAAGTCAAATGATGGTCTTTATTAATGAATGTTATAAAGATACTAATATTCCTTACGATTATTTAATTGGCTTCTTAAAATTATTAAATCCAGTAGCTCCACATTTAACAGAAGAATTATATTCGCAAGTGTTTAATAAAACTGAATCAATTGCTTATCAAAAATGGCCAACATATGATGAAGAAAAAACTCTTGAAGATAAAATTACAATCGTCATCCAAGTTAATGGTAAAATCCGCGATAAAATTGAAACCGTTCCTGGAAGAAGTAAAGAAGAATTAGAAAAAGAAGCTTTAAATAATCCGAAAGTCTTACCATATATCAATGATAAGGAAATCAAAAAAGTAATTATTGTTCCTGATAAAATAATTAATATCGTTATTTAAGAGATCTAAATGATCTCTTTTTTAGTAATTATTGATCAATATATTAATTATTATATTGGTGATACAATGAAATGTATAAAAAAGAAGCGAAGAGATTTATTTTCGTTATTTAAATATTATGATTGCCTAAATTGCTTATATTTAAAAAAAGATGAAACGATAGTTATTGGACGGAGGGCTATTTACATATATAGTATTAGTGGTTGTGGAGCGGAAAAGGTGAGTGATGAGTTTATATGCTTTAACCGAAAATTACAAAAACTTTTATATGAATTTTCCTTACACCAAAGTAATAATCTTTTCTTATGGATTGATGGATTTATTAAACTTGAAGACTATGAAGATATTTTTTCTAGCTTTCATAATCTTGGATATAATATACACATAATTAATACATAATTTAGGTGTAATTAACTTGAAAGTCTTTAGATATGTGTTATAATAAAGGTGTAAAAAGCGAAAAGGAGGATTAATATGAATGTAATTGTTCGCGGAAAAAATAAGTTTGAGCCAACTGAAGCTATTAAGAACTATGCGATCGATAAGTTGCAGAAACTTAATCAGTTTTTCAAGAATCCAGATGAAATTACTGCTAATGTTTTGTGTAAGGTATATGATAGTTATCAAGTTGCTGAAGTGACAATCCCAACAAAAAGGATTATTCTCCGAGCTGAATCAAAGGACCGAACTGTTTATGGTGCGATTGATATCGCCATTGACAAATTAGAAACGCAAATTAAACGTCACAAATCAAAAATTTACAAAAGTTTTAAAAAGCGTGAAGGTTTAGGAAAGCATTATGCAGAAACATCTGACTTTGATCTTGAAAAGTTTAAAACGGAAATCTTGGCATCAAATTTAGTTAAATCGAAATCAGTCGAACTTAAACCAATGACTCCTGATGACGCCATCTTACAAATGGAAATGTTAGGACATGATTTTTTCCTATTTTTGAATGTTGAGACAAATAAACCTAGTGTTGTATATATTCGAAATGATCATAATTATGGAATAATTGAAGGAATATATGAGGGCGAGTAATCGCCCTTTTAAAAAGCCATCAGATGATGGCTAGTTTTGTAAATATAATTCGTTTACTTTATCCCAGTTGATAACATTGAAAAAAGCTTTAATATAATCATTTCTGCGATTTTGATAGTTTAAATAATATGCATGTTCCCAAACATCAAGTCCTAGGATGATTTTTCCTTCTTTTAAAGGTGTATCTTGATTGGCTGTCGATACGATTTTTAAGTTACCATCCTTGACAACGACCCAAGCCCACCCTGAGCCAAAGCGATTTAAGGCGGCTTTTGTAAACTCATCTTGGAAGTTTTCAATGCTTGAATATTGTCTTTTGATTTCATTGATTATTTCATTATCTGGAAGATCTTTTTTAGGACTAAGTATTTCCCAAAAAAGGCTATGATTATAATGCCCTCCTCCATTGTTGAGAACTGTGCTTTTAATTTCTTCTGGTAAATCTTCTAGCAATAAAGACTCTAAACTTTTCTTCTGTAATTCTGGATAGTTTTCTAAAGCAGAATTTAATTTATCAATATATGCTTGATGATGTTTTTGATGATGAATCATCATTGTCATTTCATCAATATATGG